>CAJXVJ010000017.1 GCA_913061105.1 uncultured Alcanivoracaceae bacterium
AGATTTCTGCCTGTCTCGTGGGCTCGGAGATGTGTATAAGAGACAGATTTTAACCAAGGTTAACAATATTTCTAAGAGCTATAAATTATGACTCCTGAACACATTAAATCAAATCTGGAATCCTGGGCAGATATTATTAACTTCATCAACAAATTTGATGATCCGCAATGGATAGATTGGCAAAAATTAGCTTTGCGATTTATGCAGTATGGTATAGATCACAATTTCAATCATCATTTTCGTGTAGGGCAAAGTATGCGAACCCTTGTTTTCTCAACACTTGACCATTATGGCTTAGAGTATGAACCAAGAGTAACAGTTGTGATTACTCCACCAGAAACAATAAGGTTGATCTACACACCATCTAATCCAGCTCCTAGAGAGGAGGATGAACTTGAATATGAATTAATTTATTCAGATGCAATGCCAACTTTTCAAAGGTTTCTAAATCACCTTTGGGAAATGACGCGATCTGAACCATTACCTTCTAACATGAAGGCTCCAAAACACAAGTTTACTGCTCCAGTTCTTTCTAAAAATGATAGCTGCGTCAGTAGTTGGTTTGATAAGTTTTAGTAAGATTGGATTACTAGTCTGATTTTTTTAAGTTTTTCCTCTGTGGTTAAATATCAGTTTATTCAAATTCCATGGCCCTGAAGATTCTGCCAATGTTTTGCTGGGATAGTTCGATAAAGGTATCTAAGTGTTCGTAGGCCGATAAATCCATTTCGTAGGCTTCTTGTAAGCCACCATCCTCTTCTAAAATTTTGGCAACTTGGGCACGAACATACAGTAAATAATCTCGGGTAAATTTGCGCACTTCGGTCATATTGGTTGGTGTGCCATGGCCAGGGATAACCATTTCGGCTCCCAATGTTTCAAATCTGTTATTCCATGTGTCAATCCAGGCGGCAGTATCTGTGTGTTCTGAGACTGGCAATAATCTTTGGTGAAAAGCCATGTCACCAGAGATAACCAGTTTTTGTTTTGGCATCCACACGACAATATCGCCTGGTGAATGTGCCGGTCCTAAATACAGGGCTTGAATCAAGGTTCCACCCAGATTAATTTCATATTTATCAGCAAACTCAATGTCTACAACAGATGCTTGGGTAAGTTTGCTTTTTTCTTTTTGTCGTTCTTGCATGCGTTTTACTATCGATGGCGCAAAGCGTTCCATCACCGCCGCGGCATCTTTGTGGGCAATAACTTTTGCACCTTGAGATTGCCAATAATTTGATCCCAACATGGCGTGTCCTTGGGCGTTTTCTAAAATCACATATTTAACGCTTTGGTCGGTGCGTTTTTTAATTTCTTTGTGTAAAGCTTGTGCCAATAAATAATTGGCACCGGCATTAACCACAACCACTCCTTCTGTGGTGATGATAAATGACAGGTTGTTGTTGTGACCTGAATTTTCATACGTTGGTGGAGCTGTTGCGCCAATGGCGGAGTAAACATTCTCACTGACTTGTTGTGGACGTTTATACAGAATGGAATCTGGTGCCAAATACGACTGAGGCATCGCTTTTTCTTCAGGCGGTATGCGAATATTAAATTCGCAGGCAGAAAGGATTGCGATTAAACACAATAGAGTGAGTTGTTTTATCATGATATAAGCTTATCATAGGTTACAACAGAGTGCCAACAGCCTGTATAGGGGTAGGGTTGTTTTGCTCTTCAATCCAGGCAACCAGTCCCACGTTCTTGTGTTTTGATTGTAAAAAATCTTGGCTTAATTTCACATCCCATGAATTGTCGCTCGATACAAAAGTGAGGTGCTTTAATGCCACAAAATCATGCTTTAATGTTTTGCCATGATTTTCACCGGCTCTGACTTGGGTCTCAATGTCCATTCCCATCAGCGCCACATTGAGAATTAACCAGCCCTTTTTACCATCAAATGCAGCAGTTAGTTCCTGATTATTTAAATTGAGTGTGAGTTTGCCAACATTTTTGGATGAAACCTGAGGTTGCTTAACATGCCAACGGCGCCATTCTTTGCCTGCATTAACAACACCAGGTGTATAGACTGCTGAGAAATTCCCTTTTTTATGGTGTCGCCTTTGGCGTGCCTCATTGCCTTTTATCGCTAACTCATCTTTCCAGCCAATATAATCCCAATATCCCACATGAAAAGCCACCGGAATAAATGCTTTAAACAGGCCCGAGTGGCTTTTAAGTGACGACAGCCAACGGTCTGCCGGTGGGCAACTGCTACACCCTTCAGATGTATACAGTTCTATTAATTGGGTTTGGGTTTCTTCACTTTCCAGAAAGAATTCTTCAGCTTTAAGAGAAGCTGAAATCAGTATAAAACTCATTAATATTATTTTGTTCATGACTTAAGTATAAAACAAAAGTTTTAAAAATTTATCACAAATTTATAACGATAATGAGAATATTTCGTATTTATCTATTTTCAATTTATTCTATCGGGTAAAATAAACCATTAATTAATTATCAAGGACAAATATGTGGTTTAAAAACGCCAGAATCTTCCAATTACCGAATGATTTTTCAATAGACTCAACTGAACTCTCTAACCATTTGGCTGAAGACGCCCTCAAACCTTGCGGGGCACAAGATACCGCATCACAAGGATGGATTTCGCCATTTTCAGTCAGCAACGAAGAGTTGTATTGCCTACAAAGTGGCGATGCACAATTGTTCACCATGGCGATTGAAGAAAAAATATTGCCTGCTGCAGTTGTCAATCAACAATTGCAAGATAAAGTTGCACACATAAAAAACGACACGGGCAATAAACCTGGCCGCAAACAACAAAGCGACATGAAACAAGAAATACTGTTTGATTTGTTACCTCAGGCCTTTACTAAGCTTAAAAAAATGGGCGCTTATATTGATAATAAACATAACTTAATGATTGTTGACTCAGCCAGTCAAAACCCGGCTGAAAACTTAGTTTCACAATTACGACAAACACTGGGCTCTTTTAAAGCGACAGCATTTGGCGAATCTTCTGGCATGGCGACAGTCTTAACCAAGTGGATAACAGATGGACACGCAGAGGGAGGATTAGAGTTTGGGTCTAACCTTGTTTTAGAAACCTTAGATGATGCCAAGAGTGTTATACGTGCCAAAAATGTCAATTACCTCACCGATGAAATGCAAAGACACATAGAAAATGGTTACTTGGTCACCCAAATTGGTTTGGTCTTCAATGACCACATTGAATTTACTTTAACCCATGATTTTGCGGTGAAAAGTATTAAGTTCACCGACTTGGTTCAAGATCAGTTAGAACTTGAGAGCATTGAATCTGAAGAACAGTTATTGGATTCACGCTTTTCATTAATGAGCTTGGAGTTAAGAGAACTTTACGCTGCCTTATTCCACATTTTTCCAAAACAAGATTAATATGCAGAAATGGACCAAAATATTTAGTGATTACATACACTCATTAGAAAGCGCAGATGCTGCTCATGATGCCGCTCATGTGCAAAGGGTTGCGGTTAATGCGGTTAAGTTTGCACACATCGAGAAAGCCGATTTAGAAATAATCCTGCCTGCCGTCTGGTTACATGATTGTGTCACCGTAGCAAAAAACTCTAACTTGCGTTCAAAAGCCTCTCAACTTTCTGCTGACAAGGCCGAAGAGTTGTTAAATGATTGGGGTTACCCTAATCACAATATGCAAGCCATAAAACACGCCATCGCTGCTCACAGTTATTCTGCCAATATCACTCCTCAAACATTAGAGGCTAAAATAGTGCAAGACGCAGACCGGATAGATTCAATTGGAGCCATCGGTGTTGCGCGCATGATGATGGTTGGTGGAAAAATGGATTGTACTTTGTACCATGAAGAAGATCCTTTTTGTAATAACCGTGACCCTCAAGACAGAAAATGGACAGTGGATCACTTTTATTCTAAACTATTAAAGCTAAACTCGGGGTTTAACACGCAATCGGCCAAACAAGAAGCCCAGCGAAGACACGACTATATGTTAAACTTTATAAAACAACTGGAGTCGGAAATAGTTTGAAAACGCTGTTACTCAAAATATTTTTATTGTTGACTGTTGTCAATGCCAATGCATTAACAACACAACAAACCGCGTTCAAAAAACTGTATGCCAAAGCCTTAAAAGGCGATGAAAAAGCCGTTATCGCGGGCAAAAAACAATTAAAAGGTTACCGATTAAACCATTATTTAGACTATGCTTTGATAAAGGCAAAGATGCCACAATTGCCCAAAGCAGAAATAAAGGCTTTTAATAGCAAGTACAAGAATAGCCCATTGGTCGAAGCACTTGATAAAATGTTAATCTATGAAATGGGCAAACAATCTCAATGGAGTGACTATTTAAAACGCTATAAAAACAACCGCCAATCGCAAAGAATGCATTGTTGGTATTTACAGGCTCGCATTGATACAAAAAAGCACAAAGGTTTACCACAGGCCATTAGTGATTTTTGGATGAACGGTTTGTCATTGCCCGATGCTTGTAACCCTGTCTTTACATGGTGGGAATCCAAAGGACACCTGACTGATGCATTAATTGGTCAACGCATTAAGCTGGCTTATAAAATAAACAATGCCGCTACGGTTGGATATTTATCTGGGAAAATGAAGAAAAGGCCGTTGTGGGTAGATCAAGCATTGATCTTGATGCGCGATCCAATAGCTGGTTTGAAACAAGCGTTAAAATGGAATGAAAATGCAGACAACCGCGAGCTGGTTTATATAAAAGCAAAAGCAACGGGCCAAAAGCAACCGGATAATATGTACAAAATCTGGCCACAGCTAGAGCAACATTTTAAATTCAGCCCAGAACAAAAAGCCAAGGTAGAGCGCAATATTGCCTTGTTTGCAGCCACTGATTATTTGCCTTTTACCGTTTCAGCCATGAATGCCTTGCCTGATGCACAACATGATTCGCAAATTTACGCTTGGAAAACCCGTTACTATCTTTACAACAATGATTGGCCAAATGTCTTAAAAACCATTCAATCCATGCCAGAGTTCCAACGCAACAAAGACAGCTGGAAGTATTGGTTGGCTCGCGCTAAGGCCAAAACAGGAAACAAAACCGAAGCAAAGTCCTTGTTTAAGAAACTGGCATTAAAAAGTAATTATTATGGGTTTTTAGCCGCTGACCACATGCGATTGCCTTACGAAATTTGTAATGAAGACATTGCAGCTACTCCTATTGCAAAATTACCTGAAAGCTTAGAAATTGCATTTGAGTTATTTGCTTTAGACATGATAAAAGAAGCCCGTAAGGAATGGATTATTGGCTACAGACAACTCAGCACCGGTGAACGTCGAGCGTTGGCTGATATGGCCTATCAAAAAGGTTGGTACAATAAAGTTTCTGCCATTATGGGAGCACTAGGACTGTGGAAAAACTACAAACTACGCTATCCATTGGCCTATAAAAGTGAAATCACAAAACTGGCACACAAACAAAATTTATTGCCTCAATGGATCATGTCTATCATCACCCAAGAAAGCGCCTGGCAAACCGATGCCATTTCTAGGGCTGATGCACGAGGCTTGATGCAAATAATTCACCCAACTGCCGAACGATTAAGTAAAAAACTGGGTCTTAATTATTGGGGCAAACCTCAGTTACACGATGCCAACTTTAACTTGCGCTTGGGCATTTTTTATCAACGACAATTATTTGATCAGTTTAATAATCACCCATTGCTGGCTCTGGCCTCATATAATGCTGGAGAGACAAAAGCCAAAGACTGGTTGAAAGGTTTTCCAACAGCCCCAGATATTTGGGCTGAAACCATTCCATACATGGAAACCAGAGACTACATTACTAAAATATTAACCAACATTACTATTTATGATTGGTTGATTAATCAAACGCCCAGAAGAGTTGCCTATTGGATGCCAACATTTCCTGTTGATGGGATCAGCATGAAAAGTTGGCCCAATGATTTGGTTTCACAACAAACCGCAAATGTTGGATGCCAACAATGAAAATTTACCTGGTCGGCGGTGCCGTTCGAGACAAACTTTTAGGCCTCTCGGTTAAAGACCATGACTATGTTGTGGTTGGTAGCTCTCCAGAAGAGATGTTGGCCAAAGGTTTTCGGCCTGTTGGCAAAGATTTCCCTGTATTTTTACACCCCAAAACCCATGATGAATATGCGTTGGCAAGAACCGAAAGAAAAACCGCAAAAGGCTATCATGGTTTTGATTTTAATACCGATAAATCTGTTACATTAGAAGATGATTTAAGCCGCAGAGACTTAACCATTAATGCCATTGCCCAAGACATTGAATCGGGAGAAATTGTAGACCCTTTCAATGGTCAAGCGGATATCGAAAATAGGGTGTTGCGCCATGTTTCTGATGCTTTTAAAGAAGACCCTGTTCGAATATTGCGGATTGCTCGCTTTGCTGCACGGTTTGCTGATTTTGGCTTTACAGTAAATGAAGAGACCAATTTAATGATGCAAGAAATGGTCAGGAACGGTGAAGTGGATGCCTTGGTTCCTGAGCGCGTTTGGCAAGAATTAAGTAAATCATTGAACGAAACAAAGCCTTCTGAGTTTGTTAAAGTACTGCGCAATTGCCAAGCACTAAAATCATTGTTCCCTGAGTTCGATGCTCTTTTTGGTGTCCCACAAACAGAAAAATGGCACCCAGAAATTGATACAGGCATTCATTGTATGATGGCAATGGATCAAGCCGCATCATTGGAAAACGATACTGCTTTTGCTGTATTTAATCATGATTTAGGCAAGGGCATAACGCCAACAACAATATTGCCATCACACAAAGGCCATGAATCATCTGGCGTGTCCTTGGTTGAGGCGGTGTGCGAAAGACTCAAAGTTCCGAGCCAACACAAAAAACTGGCCATCAATGTTTGCCGCTGGCACTTACATTCTCACATGGCTTTTGAATTGCGAGCTGGCACCATCCACAAGTTGTTTCAAAGTACCGGTGCTTATCAAAATGCCCAGCACTTTGATAAATACTTACAAGCCTGTCAAGCTGATGCACGTGGCCGACTCGGTCTTGAGAACAGAGAATATCCACAGGCTGACTATTTAAGAAAATGCTTAAAAGCTGCTGACAATATCGATGTACAAGAACTCATGAACAAAGGCTTTTCTGGTGAAAAACTGGGTGCCCAGATCAACAGTGAAAGAATAAATTTGATTAAATCTATTAAACAGTCACAATCAAATTAATAAAAGATTTTATTTAATACACCAGAACATAAAAAACACTTTTAAGTGCCCTAACCCATAAAAAAAGTTATAATGTTGCTTATTGAAGGCTCTGAAAAGCCATAATCTTACTATAAATTTATTTGGAGAACCCTATGTTAGGTGGAATCAGTATTTGGCAATTATTAATTATCTTGGTCATAGTCGTCTTACTTTTTGGAACAAAAAAATTAAAAAACATGGGTGGCGACATGGGCGAAGCCATCAAAGGCTTTAAAAAGGGCATCAAAGACGATGATGAAAAAGATTCCATTGCTCAAGAAAAAACAGAAGCAACAAAAGAAAAAGTTGAAACCAAAGATACTGAAAAGTCTTAAATTCAACATGCCTATCTCTTTAATCTTGAAACCTGCCTGCTAATGTTTGATATCGGTTTTTCAGAGTTATTTATGATTATAGTCATCGCTTTGATTGTGATTGGCCCTGAACGGTTGCCTGGTGTTGCCAAAAAAGTTGGTCGATACGTGGGCAAGGCCAAAAGAACTTTCGAAAGTGTTAAAAGAGAAGTACAAAGCGAGCTAGAAACAGAAGAACTCAACAAGCGCTTGGCAGAAAACAACATACTTAAAGACACCAAAAAGGAATTAACCGATATCTCTGATGAACTAAAAGACATCGCTAAGAAGGGCGGGGATGCCATTTCCGAAAACAAAGACTTGAAAAGTTAAGGCAGATTACATTCATGACCGATCAGCAAACCTTTGTCTCGCACCTTATTGAACTTCGTACTCGTTTGATACGCTCTGTGGTTTTTATATTGGTCATTGTGATTGTGCAATTGCCGTTTGCTGGAAAAATCTATTCTATGATGGCCAGCCCAGTAATGGCTTATTTGCCAGAAGGCAGTAGCATGATAGCCACTGGTGTTTTGTCTCCTTTTTTAACGCCCTTTAAAATGGTGTTTATATTGGGAATTATTATTTCTATGCCATTTTTACTGTATCAAATTTGGTCTTTTGTTTCTCCCGGCCTATACAAGCATGAAAAACGCATAGCCCGACCACTGTTGTTTTCCAGTATTTTTCTGTTCTACCTGGGTTGTATGTTTGCCTACTTTGTGATTTTTCCGATTTTGTTTCAATTTATTCCTGCCATATCTCCAGCAGGGGTTAACTATATGCCTGATATCAATAGTTATTTAGACATTGTTGTGCGTTTGTTTTTTGCCTTTGGCTTGGCCTTTGAAGTGCCAATAGCTGTTATATTAATGATACTAATGGGAGTGACCACGCCAGAAAAACTGGCCAACTCTCGCCCCTATGTTATTGTAGGTGTTTTTGTTGTTGGTATGATTTTAACGCCTCCAGATCTTATTTCTCAAACCTTAATGGCCATTCCAATGTGGCTGTTATTCGAGGTTGGCATTTTAATGGGCAGAGTGTTAAAAAAACGCAGAACAGACGAAAACTCAATTAAAAAGCCTGATTAAAAGTCCATGACAAAAAAAACAGACAATGATGCTGAAAATGAAATTAAAAACAAAATTTCTAGCGTTATTGACTCGTTAAAGGATCTTGACACACAGGAAATAGAAGAAAAAGTTGATAACGATAAAAACCTATCCAGTTATTCAAACCTTTAAAATAAGATCTCTACTAATCCAGAAATGGCAATTGATGCAGAGATTGGGCATTGGACCATAAAAAAACCCATCGGCAAAGGGGGCATGTCAATTGTCTATCTTGTTCAAAGAAACGATGAACAACTCAACCAAGAAGCGGCCCTTAAAGTTATCCCCAATGGTTTGGCGAGCAAAACCATGGTTGATCGCTTTATGCGTGAAAGGCAAATATTATCAGACCTCAACCACCAAAACATAGCCAAACTTTATGATGCTGGTGTTACTGCTGAGGGTGTTCCTTGGTTTTTTATGGAGCTTGTTGATGGCGAAGACATAATAAGCTATGCCTTAAATAACAGTCTAAATATAGAACAACGCATTGTGTTAATTCGACAAGTCTGTGATGCCCTGGCATATGCGCATTCCAAAGGCATTGTTCATCGAGACATTAAACCTACAAACATAATTGTAACCAAAAACAAGGTCATTAAATTACTCGATTTTGGTATTGCATCATCAGAACAAGAACAATCTCTAACCATGACAGGAGCCGTAATTGGAACACCTGGCTACATGTCACCAGAACAAGCAAAAGGGTTATCACATGAAATTGACAGGCGCAGCGACATCTTTTCATTGGGTGTCTTGTTATATAAATTAATCAAACACGACATGCCCTTTAGGGCAGAAAGTATTTCTGAAATAAGCTATAAGATTATTCATGATGAACCGACTTTATTGGGCAATCAAATACCGGTTGAATTACAAGCCATCACCTTTAAATGCCTAGAAAAGAAGGTCGAAAACAGATATGCTTCCATTAAATATTTACAAGAAGACCTGGATGCTTATCTTCGCGGCGATGTTGTCTCAGCAAGAAAAGTAACACTTGCGGGTCGTTTGTATAAAAAGATCAAAAAGCACCCATTTCTCAGTGCTTTCATTTTTGCTGCTGTTGTGTCGACTATTTTGGGCATCAGCTACGGTATTTATCAATCATTCGAGTCCATAAAAAAATTACAAGTGTCTGAAAAATACTTGGCTAAAACCCAAGAATTAAAAGCAAAAATAAGACGCAGTCACATGATGCCATTGCATTCTGTTGAAACAGAGTACCAACAAGTTGAAAAGGAAATTGAAAAGCTTAAAACAGAAATTGAAAACAACGACATAGACCATTCTGGATTAAGTTATTTTGCTTTAGGAGAAGCCTATTTCAATATGAAAAGTTTTTCAACTGCCCTTGAGTACTATCAAAAAGCCCAAGAAAAAGGCTGGAAGTCTAAGGAGTTATCAAGCGGATTGGGTTTTACTTTACTAGCAAAATGGACAAAAGATAAAAAACAAGCCAACGCCATTACCAACATTGATGAAAAGAAGGTCTTTTTAGATGCGTTGAGAAAAGAAACATATACACCCGCAATCGAACATTTAAAACAGGCACAACAAGGAGCAACCGATGTCAATTTTTTAGCCGCTAGATTGGCTTATGTTGAAGAAGATTATGACAAAGCCCTTGAGTTTGTTGAAAAAGAAATTTTAATTAACCCATGGCATTATGAAGCTTTACGACTGGCTTCTGAAGTTTATTTATTCAAATTTAAACAGGTTGGAAGAGAGCAAGGTTATGATGTTGCCACTAAGTACCTTGATTTAAGCAATTTAAAGCTAGAACAGTCCATAAATATAGGACGATCTGATCCCTATAATTATACTTCAAGGTGTACAAATGCCAGCATTGATGTACAAATTAAAAAAATGTTAAAGCTAGATGAAGAGTTATTACTTGCATTTGATAAAGGCACAAAATACTGTCTTGGCGCATTAGAGCTTAAACCCTTGGCCCATTCTCCATGGTCTAGCCTCAATATTTTATACAACACAAAAGCCTGGTATCTTGAGTCACAAGGTATGTCCGCAGTTGATACTTATAAAGAAGCCCTGCAAGTAACCAATAATGGACTAGCAATTCACCCGGAAGACTTTCACTTATTAAGTTATAAAATAAAACCATTACTTAAATTAGCAGACTATGCAATAACCGAAAACAAAGATCCCAAAGGGTATTATCAACAAGCCATACAATCAGCAAAATTGGCAGTAACCATTAATCCAAATCATGCCAACACCTGGACAGAATTGGCTTGGTTACAAAAAAAACAAGCTGATAACTTTTTAAACTTATATAACAATCAAATTGATGCAGAACAACACTATAACTTGGCCATAGGTTCTTTTGAGAAAAACAGAGTTTTAGATCCTTCTATTAACTCAGTGTTAAACATTGCTGAAATAGAATACAGCTTATATAAATTAAAAGAATTGCAAAATAAATCAGAGGATGCGTTACAATATTTACAGAATTCTATAGCAAAAAGCATTGAAATACTGCCGCACCGAGCTGTTTATTTCGATAAGTTTATGCGTGTTTTAGATCTTCAAAAAGAATTGTTTGAATTAAAAAAACAGGACAGCATAGATATTGATAAAACCCCCAACCAAGCACAGTTATTTTTAATAAATATTTGTAAAATTGAAGATTTAACTGAAAATCAAAAAGCATCAATACTACAACATGGTGCGTTTTTTGTGGACAGCCTTTGGATACAAAAAGAAAGTTTAGATAACTGTATTGAATTATGAATTTCTATATTTCATTGATAATCATTGATTTAACAAGAATAAAAGCTATTATATTTGATAACTCTATTCTGTGCTGCTCTCTATATTTTTAAATGCTAACGCAACTTCAACAATTTAAACCAGACGAAATCACTTTGCTTATTAGCCAAGCATCTGATGGAAATGACGGTGCTATGGATCAACTAATGCCTATCATTTATCCTGACTTAAAAAGAATTGCATCAGGAATTCGCCACAAGCAAATGGTGGTCTCAAGAACAATGAACACAACATCCTTAGTTAATGAAGCCTGGCTTAAATTAAATAAATATGGCATTCATGCAGAAAGCAGAAAGCATTTCTTTTGTATTATTGCCAAAGCCATGCGCCAAATCATCGTTAATGCTGCCGTAGAAAAACAGAGGTTAAAACGCAAATCCAATCAAGTTGACATGGATGTTTCTGAAATATCTAGTCAATCTGAGGCCAGCTTTATGATTAAACTCAATGAAATACTTGAATCCATAGAACAATCTCATGGCAGGCTGGCTGAGGTTTTTCACTTTAAGTTCTTTTTAGGATTTTCTGAACAAGAAATTGCCGACACTCTAGAAGTAAATGTGCGCACCATCAGGCGTGATTGGCTGACGGTGAAAAAGATTGTTCAAGAAATCGTTTAATAGAGGTCTTTACTTGTTTTTTGCCTTATTAAAAGCATCTGCTAAAGACCCAAATGGGCTGTTACTAATTTGATCCCTTTGTTTTCTTGGTTTATTTTTAACAGGGCTTTTCTTAATCTGTTGTTTGTTGTCTCTTTTGTCATTACTCTGCGGCTTTGCCCCTGATTTTGCTGACAATGCAATGCGCTTCCTAGCCACATCAACTTCCATCACTGTCACTTTTATTATTTGACCCGCTTTAACCACATCACTTGGGTCTTTGACAAAAACATCCGCCAGTTGTGAAATATGGACCAGGCCATCTTGATGAACTCCTATGTCTACAAATGCACCAAAAGCGGTAACATTGGTGACAACTCCTTCGAGTTTCATGCCTTCTTTCAGGTCTGTCATTTTATGAACGCTGTCGTCAAAAATAGCCGTTTTAAATTCTCCACGGGGATCACGACCAGGTTTTTTTAGTTCAGCAATAACATCTTTTATGGTTTCTAAACCAAATTTGTCATTGGCAAAATCTCTGGGATTGATGTTTGACAATAAGTTTGATTGTCCAATAACGTCTTCAACTTTACAATCAAGGCTGTTAACTATAGAGTTAACAAGAGCATAAGCTTCAGGATGAACGGCAGATTGATCCAGAGGCTGATCTCCATTTCTTATGCGTAAAAATCCAGCGCATTGGGTAAACATCTTTTCACCCAGTCGACTGACTTTCAATAATTGTTTGCGGTTATTAAACCGGCCATTTTCGTCACGATAATTCATGATTTCTTGAGCAACAGATTCAGATATCCCTGCCACATATTTCAATAAAGCCGGTGAGGCAGTATTGACATCAACGCCTACCGAATTAACACAATCCTCAACCATGTCTGATAAGGCTTTGTTTAATTGAACTTGGTTAACATCGTGTTGGTATTGCCCAACTCCTATCGCTTTAGGGTCAATTTTAACCAACTCTGCCAACGGGTCTTGCAACCTGCGAGCGATGGAAACAGAGCCTCTATAGGTGACATCTAAATCAGGAAATTCTTTGGCGGCAGATTCTGATGCCGAATAAATGGATGCACCGGCTTCTGAAACCATGATTTTTTGGGCCTTAATGTCTTTGAATTCACTTAACAACTCTGCTGCCAGTTGATCTGTTTCACGCGAAGCCGTCCCGTTACCAATGCTGATAAGTTCAATTTTATGTTTCATACACAAAGCAGCCAATTCGTGTTTTGATTTTTGCCATTGCTTTTGCGGTGCATGAGGATAGATCACAGCGGTATCAGTGAGTTTGCCTGTTTTATCAACAACAACCACTTTTACCCCTGTTCTAAACCCAGGATCTAGTCCCAATGTGGCTTTACCACCAGCAGGTGCGGCCAATAATATGTCCTTCATGTTGCGACTAAAAACTTTGATGGCTTCACCATCTGCGCCTTCACGTGCTTGGTTTGTCAACTGTAATGATAATCTTACATGCAGCTTTGCAGCCCATGCCAACTGTACTGTTCGCATTAACCACTGGGATTCATTTACTGCCCAATTAAGGCGGTGTATAACTTTCGATACGCCCGGATGCTGCTCTCCATCAGTTACATTGACATCGATTTTTAAACTCAAAAACCCTTCATTACGACCGCGCAATAGTGCCAACATGCGGTGAGATGGGATTTTGTTTATTTTCTCGGAAAATTCAAAATAATCTTTGAATTTATGGGCTTCGTTTTCTTTGCTTTTAACCAAGCTTGAATGAATAAAGGCGTTGTCCCAAAGCCAATCACGCAATTGTTGAATCAAATCTGCATCTTCGGCTATGTCCTCCAAAGCAATTTGTCGCGCACCATCTAATGCCTCATCGGCAGTTTTCACCTCAGCATTAATAAACTTTTCGGCCAGCTCATTACAATCTGCTGTGGGTTGTTTAATTAAATCTTGCAGCAATGGTTCTAGTCCATTTTTTCGTGCAATTTGGGCTTTGGTTTGGCGTTTCTTTTTAAACGGGAGATACAAATCTTCTAAACGCGTCTTTGTGTCAGCTGCCATGATGGCATGTTTTAATGCGTCGGTTAATTTGCCTTGTTCCTTGATTACACCGATGACTGTTTCTCGTCTGTCATCCAGTTCACGCAAATAGGTTAACTTTTCATCAAGTAAACGTAACTGACTGTCATCTAATCCACCTGTGACTTCTTTGCGATAACGCGCAATAAAAGGCACCGTGTCACCATCATTTAATAAGCCAATAGCCGCATCGACTTGTTTTGGTACTGCATTAATGGCTTGGGCGATTATTTCAGAATGGTTCATAAATTCAGTAGTTTAAAAAAGTCCTGAATTATAAGTAATCCGTCTTCATATATCAAAAAGAATGTCTTATTTAATCAATCAATGGTGTCTCATAAACAATCTGTACAAAGTTGGAACCATAAACAACGTCAAAATTGATGCCACAGCTAAGCCTGCAACAATATTGAAACTCCTTTATGTGTTTTTCCAAATAAAAATTTAATCGGCAGATCAACTTAGTGAATAATAAATTTTCACAATCCTTTAAATACCATTTATAATGGTGTTTTTTTTAAATATGATACAACTTATGAACAACCATGATCTTTTTGATAAAGCACAAAAATTTATTCCCGGTGGGGTAAACTCTCCAGTTAGGGCCTTTAAAGGTGTTGGCGGTGAGCCCATATTTATCAAAAAAGCCAAAGGGCCATATATCTATGATGTGGACGACAATGAATACATCGACTATATCGGTTCATGGGGACCAATGATTGCAGGGCATTCGAATAAAAAAGTCTTAAAGGCAGTACACAAAGCAGTCGATAATGGCATGAGTTTTGGCACACCCACCGAACAAGAAGTGACCGTTGCAGACAAAATGTGTTCATTAATTCCATCTTTAGACATGGTTCGCATGGTCAATTCGGGCACAGAGGCAACAATGAGTGCGATTCGTTTAGCCCGAGGATTTACCAACCGCAATAAAATTATTAAATTTGAAGGCTGTTACCATGGACATGCTGATTCCTTTTTAGTCAAAGCTGGAAGCGGTGTTTTAACACTTGGCATTCCTGGTTCTCCAGGTGTTCCTTCGGCTGTTGCTGACTTAACATTAACGGCTCCGTTCAATGACTTAAACGCTTTGGAAGAAATAATGAAGGCCCATGGTGATGATGTGGCAGCCATTATTGTTGAGCCGATTGCTGGCAACATGAATATGATCTTACCTGTAGATGGATACCTACAAGGTATGAGGGATTTGTGTGATAAATACGGAACGGTATTAATATTTGATGAAGTCATGACAGGTTTTCGTGTCGCTTTAGGTGGCGCACAAGAACTCTATGGGGTTTCTGCGGATCTAACTACGTTTGGTAAAGTCATTGGTGGTGGTTTGCCAGTTGGCGCTTTTGGTGGAAGAAAAGAGATTATGTCTCATATCGCACCACTGGGCCCAGTCTATCAGGCAGGAACATTATCAGGCAACCCTGTGGCAATGACCGCCGGATCAGTTATGCTTGATATCATTTCAAAAGATGGTTTTTATCACGAATTGGGCAATAAAACCAAAAAACTAATGAAAGGCTTTAATGAAATTGCTAACAATTACAACATTCCATTTCACACGGTTAGTGTCGGTGGCATGTTTGGCATGTTTTTTACAAGTCAGCAGCAGATTAATAATTTTGATGACTTGAGTTCTTGTAACGAAGAACGATTTAAGAAGTTTTTTCATAGCATGTTAAACAATGGGGTTTACTTGGCGCCATCTGCCTATGAGGCGGGTTTTATTTCATCCACTCACGATGAAGTCACTTTAAGTAAAACATTGAAAGCTGCAACCATGGCCTTTTCGGAGCTAACTTAAGAGTAATTTGATGGAATCAACTTGGCTTCAGGCCGTTTTAGATTGGGTACAATTACATCCTCAAGCAACTGGTTGGATGATCTTTCTTGTTGCCTTGGGAGAATCCCTGTTATTGGTGGGAATATTGTTGCCTGGCGCTGCATTATTGGTTGGACTGGGCACCTTAATTGGGTTGGGTGTTGTCGATTTTAAATTGGCTTGGGTTACAGCATCCTTGGGCGCATTTGTAGGTGATGGGATCAGTTTTTGGATCGGTCATCATTACAAAAAAGGTTTGTTGAAGATGTGGCCAATCTACAAGTTTCCTAAGTTGGTCGATTCTGGACAGTCCTTTTTCACTAAATGGGGAACATTAAGCGTTTTCATTGGCCGATTTGTTGGCTTAGTTCGACCGATTATTCCTGCTATCGCTGGCATGATGGCCATGCCGATACGGAAGTACATTATTATCAGTTCTGTTGCTGCTGTTTTATGGGCACCCTTTTATCTATTACCTGGAATGTTATTTGGTAATGCCATGGGAGCCATGTCTAAAGTGGCAGGGAAACTGGCATTGTTGGTTGTTGTTTTTGTGGTGACGCTGGCATTAATCTATTGGTTAATTCAATTAATTTATGGGTTTTTATTGCCGAGAACTCACAGGATTTTAGCCAAAGTGTTGGTCTGGTCGCAAAGACACCCGCATTTAGGTCGTGTGACATCGGGGTTGGTTGATCCAAAAAAACCCGAAAAAGGTTCATTGGCTTTGATGGCTGTTTTTATATTGGCCTTAACCATTGCTTCATCAATTTTTATTGCTTACAGTCAAACCGTAAGTCAATGGTCCATACAAGTTAGTCATTTCATGTTGGCTTTTCATACAGATTGGACCGAGCCAGTCATCTTATTTATCATGGCATTGACCCATGATTTAACCATTATAGTGCCCTCGGTATTGGTGTTTTTGTGGCTGATGCGCCGAAAACGAAGAGTTGCTGCAGGTCACTGGGGGTTTATTGTTGTCACCGGTTATGTGTTGGCATTATTGATTAACTACTTTTCAGCTGATGACAGTCGGGACTGGTTTGGATTCCAACATTTAACTTGGTTTATAACTGTGATTGGGTTTTGGGCCGCTTTAGTCTCAGGAGCTCTGCCGCATAAAATGCGCAGTTGGCCATATACATTGGCCACATTATTAATAGCCATGGCTTGTTTTGCAGAATTGTTTTTTTTCCAAATGAGTCTGGGTGTCGTTATGATTTCAATTTTCAGTGCTGTATTTTGGGCAACAGTTGTAGCCATTGCTTATCGTATGCGAAACAGACAGCAATTTTTGGGCTGGCCTGTTTCTGGGATATTTTTTAGTTTCCAAGGCATAGTCATGATTGTGGTGTTGGTGTTTTTCTCCAATCAATTAAAACAAAAACAAACACCGACTATAACAGAGATAACCCAGCAACAATGGTTGTCTGCAACCGTTCAAGAACGCAATAATTGGTTAAATTTACCAAAACAACCTTTTCAAATACAGTACCGTGGAAACATACAAGTTATGTCTATGTACCTGCAATCACAAGGTTGGTCTGAGTTAAAGCCGCAAGCCTGGAAAGATGTTTGGGCTGCCTTAAGCGCTGATGAAAAAGATCCCAATATTCCATTCATTCCTACCACTAACAAAGGCAAAATTGAAACTGTGATTTTCACTAAAAAGGTTGAAGAAGAGCTGGTTGCTTTACACTTGTGGCAACAACCTTTAAAAATCACTTCATCCAACGATAAACTGTATTCAGGATATGTCAGTCAAAATCATGTGGGTAAAAACTGGGGATTAACCTTTTGGAAAAACAGCCACAAGCCAGAAGCCATTACATCGTTTATAAAAGCCATTGATAGCAGCGAGCAATTGTATTATAGTGATATAAACAAACAGTATTTTATCCAAACCAAGGACAAATGATGCAAGAATTTATTGTCAACTACATAAACCACCTGTCAACCTTCGGGCAAGTTGCCATTGTTTTAAACGTGTTGTTCTTTGTCTTATCAGGTGTGATTTTTCGTTACATTGTCAAACCCACAGATGATGTTGAAAGAAACAAGAGACGGATTCGATGGTTGCGTTTTTTAAATTTTTTGCTGTTAATGATCTACGTTATCGATGCTTTGATTAACGGTTATGCAGAAAATAGTAACAAATGGTTGTTACAGTTGTCTCAAACAGGTTTGGTCCTACTCATTTCCTATCTATTCATTCAGTTCTCTCATGCTTGGGCTTTACAGCACTATGGTAAAGATAAGAGCATAGATGGTGAAGAAGTTAGTTCGCGAACCTATAAATCCGAAATGATGCACATCATTATTATTGCTATCACATTAATTGCATCAATTCTGTTGTTAGTAAATATTTGGAATGTGACCAATTGGTTGCAAGCAACTGGTGTTTTGGGCGGGTTGTTGGTCATATTATTTGCCACCAAAGATGCTTGGGCAGTAGACAGTGTCCATGGTCTAATATTGTTATATAACCATGACTTGGAACCGGGTGTAATCTGTCGTATTCCAGAACATGGTGTTTTAGGAGTTGTTCGCAAGATTTCGTTAACTCAAACCACTTTTAGAGACCTTGTTCAAAAACACAAAATAGTTGTGCCCAACTCAAAACTGCGTACCACTAAAATAGAAATCCTCAACCGTACCGGACAAACAGGGTGGAATGAATACATAGAGTATAAAATTGGCTATTCAACTCCTGCTCATGTTGTAGAAAAATTCTTAGAAAAAGTCTGGGAAGTTGCTTGTGAAAAAAGTAATGCTTTAAATTTTGATAAAAAACCAAAAATATCTCTCATTGAAGCAGGTGATCATGCAATAGTATGGCGTTTACATTACCACCTGGAGAATATTTATCAAATGAAGCCAGCACGGTTTTGTATTAACCGTTGTGCTTTTAATCTACAATCTGAGTTTGGGCTATCATTGGCCACGCCCATCACCCATGAATCCATTGATTCTGTTCAAGCAAATTACCCAAAAGAGGAAATCAATGAGTCCAATGATTCAACAACTGAATCTGAGTCAAATTAAGCAGATGGGTAAACAAACTTAATATTTTGTTTGGTTTCGGGGTGTAAACTTTGGCCAACAGGACAGGTTAGTGCCGCATATTCTAATAGCTTACGGGTTTTATCATCATGGTCTTGGTTCATATACACAACCACTTCTACTTCACTGATTCGTCTTGGGCTCGCACTCATGTGTTTTTTTACGCTGGCATGGGTTCCGGTTAAGTCAATATCCATCGACTCTGCTTTTATTCCCATGATTGTCATCAAACAACAAGCCAAGCCCGTTGCCACCAAATCGGTTGGAGAAAAAGCTTCGCCCTTTCCATGATTATCCGTTGGTGCATCAGTAATGATATTGCTGTTTGATTGCAAGTGCACTGCTGCAGTTCTCAGGTTGCCTTGGTATTTTACTTTTGAAGTCATATTTAATATTTAGTTATTGTTGGTGTTTTTCCAAAATAGGTGTGATTTTTGTATGGCTTTGTACAGAATAGTGTCTTCTGCATACTCACCATCTTTTAAAGCACCTGCTGGTTGGCCACATAAAATTTCTAATGCTTGGGTGACGCATTCAACGGCATAAACAGAAAACTTATCTTCTTTAATCGCTTGTTGTACATCTTCTCTTAACATTAAATCACCCGCATTTGATTGTGGAATAATGACGCCTTGTGAACCAGTAAACCCTTGGGCTTTGCAGGTGTCAAAAAACCCTTCTATCTTTTCATTCACACCTCCAATGGCTTGCAGCCTTCCGTGTTGATCAATGGCTCCGGTCATGGCATATTCTTGAGAAATAGGAATGTTAGTTATGGCAGAGATTAAACAACAAAACTCTGCTCCAGATGCTGAATCACCATCGATGCCACCATAACTTTGTTCAAATGCTATTGATGCACTAAAAGTGAGTGGATGATTTGCTGGCAATAAATGCCTCAATAACCCACCTAATATTTGGAACCCTTTGGTGTGAATAGAACCCGACATATCTGCCTGCCCTTCAATATTTATCACACCAGCACGACCTGGTGCCACTGTGCTGGTTATGCGCGATGGAAAACCATAAACAACTGGGCCGGCATGAATGACAGCCAGGCCATTAATTTGACCAATTTGTTGGCCAGATGTAAATAAGTTGATTGTGCCATTACTGAGCATTTGTTGAAATTTTTTCGATGGCAAGCCGCCGCGCTGTTTGGTTCTTCTTATGGCATGTTTTACATGCTCGCCCATGACAAATTTAGTGTCGTCTTTTAATGCCAAATAATTGCCTTCTCGAGCGAGATCGGCAACCCGTGGAAAATTGGTGGTTAACTTATCTTTTCTGGCGCAAATTCTTGCCCCATGTTCTATCAATGCCGCCACTGCTGTTTTATCAAAAGGCAGCAGTCCTTCATTATTGGATAAACGTGAAATGACAGAAGCATAATTTTCAAAACCCGATTTATCTCTGTTAATCTCGTTATCAAAATCTGCCATTACCTTAAACAAGTTAGGAAAGTCAGGGTCATGGTTGTCTAAAGTATAATAAATTTGTGAGTCGCCGAGTAGAATCACCCTAACATTAACTTTTATCGGTTCGGGTTTCAGTGTGGGTTGAGAAAAAGGCCAGGCCATTTCTGAGGGAACAATTTCTAACAATTCGTTTTTTAAGGTTCTAATCAATATTTTCCAAGCACCTTGTTCAGACATCAAGTCTCTGGCATCCAGAATTAAAAATCCTCCATCAGCGCGTAACAAGGTGCCTGCGGTAATGCTCATGTGATCAGACAGTTCTGGTCCTTTTTCACCCCACTTTGATTCAATGGTTCCGAGTAATTTACTCAATCCAGGTGAGCGTTCAATTATTATTGGGCAATCTTTGTTCTTTTTATGTGAAACTAAAATATTAACACTGTATCGAACATGGGGGAAAAATTGTTCTTTGGCTGAATAAAAAAATTGTTCAATCACATCTTCACAGGCATCGTTTAAATACTCTCCAACAGCACTGGTATGAAAACGCTTGGCTATTTCGGCCGTTTCAGCATGCAACAATTGGCGTGTTTTGTTTTCAATAACTTCTTGGGTTTTTTCGGAGTTATTGTATTTAATGTTGTTAATGCTTTTTGCCATTTCCTGCAATTTAACATTGTTGCTAATGATATTTTCTTCTGTTTGTTTTTGTTGTTCTGGGGTAATTGTTCCAGCGGCAACTAACTCTTGCCACTGCTGTGGGTTCACCGGTTTGTCTTCATGCAGTGGCGAAATAATCGTTTGTGTGCCCGATTCTGTTTTGATATTAACCAAAACTAAATTGTTTTCCGCCAATTCTTTTTCAAAAGGTATAGACAATGCTTGGATCTGTTTTTTTGCTTGGGCTTCTAATTCGGCCTTCTGGGCTTTTACATCGTCCGAATCTATTCTGTTGTTTAAGTCTTTTTGAACAAAGTCTGAAAACTTTTTCATCCAACGTTTAAAGAACTTGGCCTCACCTGCACCTAATGATAACAAGCGTGGTCTATCAGGTTGTAGGAAATTTGCTACGTAACAGCGGTCCTGTTTTAACTGCATTTGTGGGTTGGCTTTTTTTAAGATGGATTCCATCATGTCCATTCGGCCACTGCCTAATAAACCTCTGACAAAAGCATTTTGTCCAAAAGCCCGAGATTCTATGGCATATTCCAATGCCTCAAAAGCTTGATCCTGTCCGACAATCACACTATTCATACCAATGTCATTGGTGGTTTCGAATGAGAGTTGTGAAAGATCACATTGCCACCTGACCTGTTGCCAGTTAAGTTTGGTCTTTTCTGCTATTTGTCTGTTCATAAAGTTTAAAATGTTTGCAATTATTGTGTACTGATTATACATTCAAAACTTAATATTATCATTAAATAAAATAACCGTATGAATCGCTCACAATCAACAGTCATTTTAAAGTTTGGCGGAACCAGTGTTTCGAATTTGCAACGCTGGCAAAAAATCCTTACACTTGTAAAACTGCGCTTGAAACAAGGCCACAAGGTTGCAATTGTTCACTCTGCAAAATCTGGACTCACCAATTTATTAGAAAAATTTACCGCCAATCAAGATAAATCGATTATAAATAAAATTTCTGACTCCATAAAATCACTAGCGGATGATTTAAATGTCCCTGTTAGTAATGAATGTTACATCAACAAACTGATTGCATATTCAGATAAAAAGCAACTAAACGCCTATGAGATTGCCGATATCCTAAGTTTTGGAGAGCTGATGACACATGCTGTTGGTTTGGCTTTTTTGTCCAATCACATCGACATCATTTCACAAAACCCAAAAGACATCTTTATCAGCCGTCATGATGACAACCGGGCAGAAGCCACCAAAATACTATCGGCAAAATGCAGTATCAAATCTATTTCTATGAGCAATGACTGTATCATAATGCCTGGTTTTATTGCCGCCAATGATGAAGGGCAAACAGTGGTGCTAGGCCGTGGCGGTTCGGATACCTCTGCCAGTTATTTGGCCGTGGCTTTGGCCGCTCAAAGGGTTGAAATTTGGACAGATGTACATGGAATTTTTAGTGCCAACCCACATGTGATTCCTACCGCACGATTGATTGAAAAAATTGGATATGAAGAAGCCCGTGAAATTGCTGCCAGTGGCGGCAAAGTTCTACACCCACGTTGTATCTTGCCTGCTGAACAAAACAACATACCGATTCATATTTATAACTCTCAAGACACACAAGCTCCAGGAACCATTCTAAAAAAAGGTTACGAATCAAATTCACCAAGGGTTCGGGCCATCAATGTCAGACATAATATCAGTCTGGTTTCAATGGACTCAATGAACATGTGGCACCAAGCTGGCTTCATGGGTAAAATATTTTCAGTGTTTGAAAAACTTGGCCTTTCTATTGATATAGTCGTAACCGCTCAAACCAATGTCACCGTATCTCTTGATACGGCTGACAATATCATTGACAGTGAAACATTAGAAAACCTAAAACAACATTTATTAATATTCTGTGACGTTACCATTTATAAAAACTGTTCTGCCGTGACCTTGGTGGGCTATAGAATGCGAGCCTTATTGGGCAATATTGCACCAATTATTTCAAATTTTGCAGAACAGCGCATCTATCTCACATCTCAATCATCCAATGATTTAAATACCAGTATTGTGGTTGATGAAGACCAAGCCGATAAGTTGTTAATCGCCTTACACGATGGTCTGATCGCTGAAAATGCCAACCAATATGGTTTTGGAGATACTTGGGAACAGCTAATTAACAAACAAACGCAACAAACAAAAATTCCACCAACTTGGTGGCAAAACCAAAATGAGAAACTGATCGAGTTGGCTCAAGAATCATCGCCTTGTTATGTCTATGATGAAAAGACAATTGTTCAACAAATACAGCTTTTACAATCGTTAAAAGGCATAGATAAAATTTTCTTTGCGATGAAGTCAAATTCAAATGTCGATGTGATAAAAACCATTCACGCTAATGGAATAGGGTTAGAAACGGTTTCTCCAGGTGAAATTAAACGGGTTAAGGATTCGATTACTGGCATCAAAAAACAGGACATCTTATTTACCCCAAACTTTGCCGCCATTGAAGAATATAAAAATGCGCTAGAACAAGGCTTTTATGTGACCATCGACAACAAATCTATTTTATTGGATTATCCTGAAGTATTTGCCAATCACAGTGTTATTTTACGCCTCGATCCCGGCCATGGCAGCGGCCACCACCGTTATGTAAGGACAGCCGGGGAACACTCAAAATTTGGAATCCATGAATCTGAACTAAAACAAGTCCAGCAATTTTGTCATCAAAACAACACCACTGTCATTGGCCTACATGCCCATGCTGGTAGTGGCATTTTAGAGCACCAGAATTGGCAACGCATCATTGGGTATTTGACTGCGCAGCTTAAAATATTTGATCAAGCCACCATTATTAACATTGGTGGTGGCATGGGCATCACCGAAAACCCTTTCGAGCAGGGTTTAAACTTACAAGAACTGGATAAAATAATACTGTCTTATAAATCTCAATTTCCACACTTGAGTTTTTGGATGGAGCCTGGGCGATTCTTAGTCGCTAATGCTGGTGTGTTATTGGCTAAAGTGACGCAAACAAAAACCAAAGGCAACAAGGGATATATCGGGTTGGAAACTGGTATGAACTCTCTTATTCGCCCTTCTTTATATGGGGCATGGCACAATATTGTTAACCTCTCTCGATTGGATGAAGACCTGGATTTCTCTGCGACAATTGTCGGTCCAATGTGCGAAACTGGAGACATTCTTGGAATCGATAGAAAAGTACCTCATTCAACAACGGGAGATGTGTTTCTTATTGCTAATTGTGGCGCATATGGTTATTCAATGGCCTCAAGATACAATTTAAGAGAACCGGCACAAGAGTTGTTTATTAAATAATACTTATCGAATTTATTTGATGTCTTTGACTAAATATTTAAACATTTGCATTGTTAGATTATCAACTCAATGATACTCTATACTAAATGAAATATAATTATTACAAACCCCATGACAGAAGCGCCAACACATAATAACAACCAAAAAGATGGTGTTGATAAGCTTAATGAAACCAAAAACTTGGTTAAGGGCCTCTTCCAAAAAATACAGGACCATCGGCTCATCCCTGATTCTGCAAAACAACAATTACAAAACCTATATGAGCCCTTTTTAAAGATTGCTCTACAAGCACCTAATTTATTTGCTTTTGAAAACCATCAGTCTCGGGTGTTTTTAGAGGCTGCCTGTCACATATCCATAGACTGGCTTGAGGTTGAGGACAAAGGCAATGCCTACATTAAAAAGCTTGTAAAAATTATTGATGCTATCACCGCTCAAGACAAATATGATAATAAAGCGTTTATAGGGTTTCAGGCTGACTTAGAAAAGTCATTGGTTAAGTTAAGGAAGCGCTCAGCCATATTACAAAAACGCGAAAAAGAAAAGCAAATAGGGCAGCAAAAAATAGCCCGTGCCAAGCTAGATACAGAGAAACTCCTTTCTGAAAAACTATCTGAATTTAATACAATACCAGAGTTTACTCAACAAATATTAATGAACGAATGGACCCTGTCTCTTATACACATCTCCGAGCCCACGAGACAGGCAGAAATCTCGT
>CAJXVJ010000018.1 GCA_913061105.1 uncultured Alcanivoracaceae bacterium
TACACAGAGTAGATCGTCGGCAGCGTCAGATGTGTATAAGAGACAGTTACTAAAAAATAAACCCCTAAAAAATAAAAGTGATATGTGCCTTCATATAAGCATCGAGCAATTAAAAAGCTAAAACATGTATACAAATAAAGGCTCAAGATTTTTTTAGATGAACTATAAACAATACTGCCTCCAACCAAGAGACAGATTAAGGAGAGCGCTGTGACCATAAAACCCAGCCTGACATCACCTACAAAAGGTAAAAAGGCCAAGGATGAGTAGGCAATAAATGGCAAGATACAATTAAAAAATATCTTGTTTTCCCATTGTTGGATGTTGTCTACATTGATTTGTTGTAATTTTTTGGCTTTAAAATACTGAAGCGTATATATTATCCTGGGAATATAACAAATAATGAGTGCCAAAATCCAATAGATTATTGCTTTCACACTTGTATAAGGGGCTACAAGAAAACTGGTAATAATGATATTGATTGTTAACCCACTATAAATGCCTTTGGATTTACTGAAAAAATCATTGATGCGGATAAGTTCGAGCTGCTTATGCATGTTTTTGTTAGAATTTTTAATCATGCGAGTTTACTAGTATTTTATAGTAAGTTGTTTTAGTATTTCCCAAATAAAATATTTGACCATGATTAATTTTAACACATATATGAAATACAATTGATATTCAATGGCCTCAGTCAAGTTAATTAGAAATCAATGTCTATATCTTTTGAGTCAAATTAGATTTAATACTTTGAAATAACAAGGGACAATACAAAACTGAATGCTATTAATGCAAAATTTATTATGGCTCGAATCAAGCCGTCTAGGCCTTGATATGAGATTTTAAATTTAATTGTAATCAAAACAATACAACCCATAATATAAAACCACACCGTCATAAAGTATGTTACCTGCCATTTTATCAATGATATTGCCAGGTCATGTATTGCACCACTGAATGTAAATGTCAGAACAATGGCAAAACTTCTCGGCAGAAACTGATTAAGAGGCCTCATCACTTTTAGAGAAAGATAATAACCCCAAATTGGGTTCCAATAGTGCCAAAATAAATAAAATGAACTGGCTCCCAATGAACGCTTGAGCATATTGATCATGGAACCAGGTGCACCAATTGACACTCCATTTCGTTTTTTTACATACTGGGATAATGTCATGAACTTTGGGCCAACCCAAAGTATACTCCTACCGGATCTTGAATCACAGCACTTAATGATTCACCATCTATTCTCTGCACAACATTAATGACATTGCCGCCATCTTCTTTGACGCGTTTTAGACTTTCAGTCAAATCATCGACTGGCAAATAGATCAACCAAACTGATGGCAAATCTATTTTATCGGCATGTGCATGACAAATTTCAGCAACAGTATCGCCGCCTCCACTAAACATATTTCTGCTACATTCACCATTGTGTTCGTTTCGGTCTGTAGACCAGCCAACGACTTGTATGTAAAAATCTACTATTGCTGCAGTATCCGAGACAGTTAATTCAAGCCAATTGATGTTTCCCATTAGGCCTGATGAATCCAGTTGTGGCATTGCTTCTGCTGGTATAACAGGAATGATTCCAAAAGCCGCCCCACTTGGATCTAGTATCACTGCCCATTGACTGTTTCCATTGTCATCCTTGCCATGCATAAGTTCACTGCCACCCAGTTCGAGTGCACGTTGGGCACTGGCTGCAACATCGGCAACCTGAATGTGAGGCATCCATTGCAGAGGAAGGTGATCATATTCCTTTATGCGTTCACCCAAGCCGATAATTGGCATGCCCATGTTGTTCATTAAATCCTCACGCCACAGTGGATTGACACCTGTAGTTAGAATACGAGAATAAAAACGCAATTCACTTTCATGTTCAGGAACGGCTATATCAGCACTCATTACTGATCCGATGCAAGGGATAAAGGATTTTTTCATAGTCATCTCCAAATTGAATAGCAAACTAATAATTGCCAAAGATTTGTGCTGATATCATTATTTAAGAAAATGATAGTTAGAAGTAAATACTAACATATGATGTGAAGTTATTAGTATTAAAAACTAAAAACGCCCACGTTTGGCTTATAAAAAGCCTAACGTGGGCGCCAAGAGAATATCAGTTTTATATTTTAAAGAACAATACCTTTGTCATTAAAATGTGACACGTATACCTGCGGTCATACTTCTACCCGGTCTTGGGGCAATGTCTTTAATAAACGAGGCATGCTCTCTTATTTCTTCATCCAACAAATTGTCAACATTCAAAAATAGTAATGTTTTAAATTTTTCATGCTCAAATATTCGATTTATGTTTAAACCAACCGCATCATATCCTTTTGTTGGCAATTCAAGTTCAGCTATTGTATTTTGATCACTGACATTAACATAATCTAAGTTTAAACCCCAGTTTCCATAGAGCATTCCAATATCAAATCCTATTCTTTTAGCAGGGATTCTAGGCACGTTATCGCCATTATCTAAGTCAGCCTTGGTTGAATCTGCAAACAATTGGTAATTCCAAATAAAGCCATTTTCACTGTTGTGTTGATAAGAAATATCTGTTTCAAAACCTTTAAATGTGGCATCTAGTTGTTGATAATTCAATATGGGCAATTCATCGATTTCCTCACCTGTATTCTGTAAGAATATGTAATCACTAATGCTATTATTAAATGCAGAAAGATTAAATGCGAAACCATTATTTCTGTACCTGATGCCAATATCGAAGTTTCTTGCTGTTTCATGATTTAATTCTGGGTTACCGATTTCTATCGTATTTGTGGCCAAATGAGCAATGAGTTCATCGGCACCAGATTGATTTGAAAATAATTCTTCAGCTGTTGGAAGCCTTTGAGCAGAGGCTATATTGATTGGTAATGTCCAGTTTTCATTTAACTCAAAAGTCCCACCTAATGATAGACTAAAAGCATTGTCATCTATATCATTATACAATTCCGTTGAAATAGATTGTTTATCATATCTCAATCCAAATTCAGCATGCCAATTATCAAAATCTCTCTCTTCAATCATGAAAACACTTAATATTTGAGTATCCGAAGGCAATATAAAGGCTTCGTCTCCAACTGCAGCAAAATCTCGATTAGACGATTGAACACCCCAAACACCTGTAAAACCACCTAAGTGATTATGCGTTAATTCAACTCTGAGTTCATTGGCATCATTGCTGAAAATTGTTCCAATTTCATCTCCTTCTAGTTCTATGTGTTGATAATCAGTATCCGAGTAATGGGTTTTTAACAACTTAAAAAATCCATCGTTATTAAACATATGTTGTCCTTTTATGTTAAATACTGATTTTTCCATATCAATGCGTACAATTTCTTCCTCTTCTTCATGATCTCCATCGCCATCACCTTTGTGATCATCATCGTGTTCTTCTTCATGGTGTTCATGACCTGGAATACCATAATTTCTATCAAAATCAGAATACGAAACCCCCCAAAACCCATTGTCATTCAGTATAGAAAAACCCACATTAAATCCATCAGATTTAACTGAGGTGTTTTCTAATAGTCCAAAGGCTTCTTCCTCTTCTTCATGATCCCCATCATCGTGATCTCCATCATCATGATCATCATCGTGACCTTCTGAATCATGCAAAATCTCAGATTCAGCAAAACCAGGTATTTCATAATCTGCTGTT
Source organism: uncultured Alcanivoracaceae bacterium (assembly GCA_913061105.1). Lineage (GTDB taxonomy): Bacteria > Pseudomonadota > Gammaproteobacteria > Xanthomonadales > Marinicellaceae > NORP309. Next base: position 3,668 of record CAJXVJ010000018.1, read on the forward strand.
TCTGTATTAAAGTAACTAAAATGCGCAACTAGATTATCAGAAATACCTGCTTCCAAGCTTAATACTGTTGCCCTTTCTTCTAATGCAGAATCAGATAAACGCACTTCAACTCCACCTTGGATACCGTCAACTGGTTGTGTAGGAATGATATTATCTAAAACATTGACAACGCCACCAATGGCCCCACCTCCATACAATAATGTTGCAGAACCTTTAAGAACCTCAATCTGTTTGGCCAATAAAGGCTCAGATGTAATTGAGTGATCAGGACTGACAGATGCCGCATCTTGGAGTGTAATGCTATTATTTAATACACTGACTCGTGGGCCTTGTTGGCCACGAATGACAATTTGACCCGCACCAGCGCCAAAACTACCTGAGTTGACACCAGGAATGCCATTTAAAGTTTGCTCTAAACTCAAGGATCTATTCAGAACTAAATCCTCTTCGGTCAATACCGTTGCTGGTGTTGTCATTTTCAAAATATTATGTTCAAGTGGATTTGCTGTTACGACTATTTCTTCATAATTTAATGAAGAGAGTTCTATATTGACTGGGTCATTTTCAGTAAAGTTAACTTTAATATTGAAATGATTATTGTTTGATCCTTTAATATCTAATAAGTACTGTCCATAGTCGATGTTTTCAAAGACAAACGTTCCACCTTCATCACTGGTGGCATTTAGATTGATTGATGGTATTACTAACTTTATGTTAGAAATGGGCTTGCCATCTCTAGAGACTTTACCTTCTAGGGTTGCTGCGTGTATTACAGGCACCATTAATAATGATGCAACTACTGGAATTGATTTGAATTTATTCATTTTATTACCTAAATTTTCATTCATGAATATGACATGAATTGTAAATACGTCAAAAATAGATGTTTATATCTATCTTTATAATTGTTACTATTTTGAACTTAGATAATTGTTGGTGGGGCGCGACTAGAATAGAATCCTGGAGGGTTTTTAGCGACTGACTGACCAATATTTAGCTTAAAAACTGAATCAGGCAGAGCATCATTTATGATGACACTGTTACTTGTTGAATCAAAGTAATCAGTAGAAACGATACATTGAACACATTCTGTATCATTAAAATCATTCAGATGTTCTATTTGATGATCAAAAACATAATATTGAGAAACAATAAGTAGCGAAAACAAAAAGTGCATTTTCATCCACCATTTATTCTTTTTCGATTTTATTGTTTTCAAACTGATTTGATTCATAAAACACTTATAAGCATAGATGAATAAAAAGTCAATATTAACTATTAAAAAAAATCATTTCAAGATATTAACCAGTCAGTTCATGACTTTTGACATGGGATATATCTTGGATTGAGTTGTTACGTCTTTAGAATATAAATAGCCAATCATTTAGTTTTTAAAAACAATAAAAAAGCCAGCCCATCTCCTAGATGTGACTGGCTCCCACTAAATACTACAGTTGGGGTTTTGACCAGACCCGCGTCGTAGCGATTTAATTATCTTATCATTTCCATAAAATTCAAACATATTTTGGCTGTTTTATTTCATATAATCCATTATTTGAATAAAATCGCTACAAAATGGCTAATTTTTATCTTTTTGATGGGCATTTAAGATTTGAGTATTTAGTTAATATTTATAAACATAAATAATTATGGGAAAATTAAACTGCATTGTTTTGATATCGCATCCTCTCTAGTACAATTAATAATATTCTACTCTATACAATGTTTCTAATCATGGTTTCAATTTTATGAAAATACATCAAATATATACAAACAGTTCATTAAGAAATTTTACATATATTATTGAATTGTTAAACAAGAATGCCATTGTTATTGATCCATGGAATGAAACTTTGGTTAATGATTTTATATACAAAAACGGTTTAATAATAACCACTATCATAAACACACATGAGCATTGGGACCACACCCAAGGCAATCAAGCATTAGTGAATGAACACGGCTGTGAAGTTTGGGCACATAACAATGGTATTGGAAAAATACCTGGTTTATCACGTTCATTAAAATCTAATGAAAGAATTAACATAGAAGAAGGTTGTGTTATTGAAGTTTTGGATACACCAGGTCATTGTCAGGCACACTTGTGTTTCATTGTCCATCATAATGAAAAACCAGAATACATATTTACTGGTGATATCTTATTTAATGCTGGTGTTGGTAATTGTCATGGTGGCAGTGTTTCTGATATGTTTGACACCATTCAAGAAAAATTTGTCAATTTACCAGATGACATTATCATTTTACCTGGACATGATTATTTAGAAAATAATTTAAATTTCACCTTAAGTAGGGAGCCAACAAACAATTCAGCAAAGCAATGGTTAGTAAAATACAAAAACTCAGATGTAAATATTAATCCATTGAAAACAACCATGGCTGATGAACGCCAAATTAATACGTTTTTTAGGTTACAAAACTCTGAAGTCAGGCAAAATCTACCGACAAGCGCAAATTCAGATAAAGATGTATTCGTAAGTTTAAGGTCATTGCGTGATAATTGGTGAAGCAAATACCGTACCGTATCTGCTTTTCATTTTTTAGATCTGATTCCATATATCAAATAACCATTCTCTATTAAGCCAATTGGCCCGATTTATAATCGGCAAAAGCCTGATAGATTTCTTGCTTGGTATTCATCACAAATGGACCACCACGCGCAACATGCTCATTTAATGGTTTACCTGCAATTAAAACAAACTCACTATTATCTAATGCCTGTAAATTGACTTGCGAACCATCAGAAATGACAGCCAGTTGGCCTTTTTTTGCCTTTTCATCACCAATCGAAATATTGCCATCAATCACATAAATAAAGGCATTGTGCCCCTCTGGTACGTCTTGATTAAACTCAATATTTTCATTAATCTTTACATGCCAATAAATTGGATCAATTAAGTCATTATTAACTATGCCTAAAGTGCCATTTCTGGTTTTCCCAGCAATAACATTGATTTCAATACCAGTATCCACCTGTTCAATTGGCACCTCTTGTTTATCGTATTCTTGATATTTTGGCTCGGTCATTTTTTCAGAAGCAGGCAGATTAACCCACAATTGCAAACCAGCCAATAAACCCTGTTCTTGTTCAGGCATTTCTGAATGAATGATGCCTTTACCAGCTGTCATCCATTGTATACCACCAGGTTCTATCACCCCCTCATTGCCAGCACTGTCTTTGTGGCGCATCTTGCCTGCTAACATGTATGTTACAGTTTCAAAACCTCTGTGAGGATGCGGCGGAAAACCGCCTATATAATCTAAAGGTTTTTCTGAGCCAAATGCATCTAACAATAAAAATGGATCAAGCATGTCTAACTCAGGAGAACCAATAATGCGAGTGAGTTGTACTCCATCACCATCTGATGTTTTATTACCGTTTATAATTTGTGTTACTGTTCTGTTTTTTTTCATGCGACCAATGCCTCTGCATCATTATCTGTTAATTGTTCTAAATTGACTTTTGTTGCATCTATGATTTTGACATCTGTAATGCCAACAAACGACATAATGCGTTTCAAATATTGTGAAACGAAATCTGCATCACTGCCTACAGGAACTCCGCCTGATGCGATGACTAAATAAGCTTTTTTATCGTTTAATAAACCAACCGGCCCATTTTCCGTGTATTTAAATGTAAGTCTGGCTCGTGCAATCAAATCAACCCATGCTTTTAAATAAGCGGGTATATTAAAATTATAAGTCGGTGATGCTATGACTATGTATTTCGCCTGCTTTAGTTCTGAAACCAATTTATCTGAAAACTCTAATACACCTTTGGTTTGTTCATCCCGTTGATCTTCAGGTGTAAAGTTTGCATTAATCCATTCTTCATCGATTAAAGGCAATCCTTGTGCAACATCTCTGTAATTTATTATTAAGCTAGGGTTTTCTTGCAACAATTTATGCGAAACCATCTGCCCAACTTGTCGGCTTAAAGAACCTGTTGCACGCATACTAGAATCAATCTGTAGTATTGTATTATGAGTCATCTTATTCTCCTTTTGTAGATTTGTTGTCTATAGATACAAGCCCTGCACCGTTGGCCACTAAAAATAGAAAACCACCCGCAATGGCAATGTTTTTCATGAACAATGCTGATTGTGTTTGATCTGCAAAATTAAAGTGAAATAAGAAGGCTGATACTATGGAAAAACCAGCCAATAAAAATGCGAATAATTTCGTTTTGTATCCAATAATAATGGCCACTGCACCCACTATTTCTAGTAGTATTACCATTGGCAATAAAACGCCTGGAACGCCCATGGCTTGCATGTAACCTTCTGTCGCAGCGTAAGCAAATATTTTATTTATGCCTGCCATTAAAAATATCAAACTGATAAGTATTCTGCCAATAAGACTGCTGTATGTATTTAAAAAATTCATGTTTTTATCCTGTATTAGTTAATTGATGGTTCCATTATATTGTTTAATTTTAATAGATAAATAGCCAAAATAAGAAATCACTGTTCACATATTGAGAACAATAAGGTATTATTATGGCATGAATCAAATAGAAGACATGCAAACATTTGTTCGGATAGTCGATGCTGGTAGTATCACCAAGGCAGCTGAGCAGATGAATACGGTAAAATCAGCAGTCTCAAGAAAACTGGCAGAATTGGAACGTCGCCTAGGTGTGACATTACTGACACGAACCACCCGAAGCCAATCATTAACTGACAGTGGTAAAAGCTATTACCAACAAAGTTTAAGGATTATTGAAGATGTGACTGAAGTAGAATCATCCATTCAAGATGAACATTGTGCTTTGGTTGGCCGAATAAAATTAGCAGCGCCTTTGTCATTTGGGCTTCTTCACTTAGCTCCAGCATTAAGGGAGTTCAATGACATCCATCCAGAAATACATTTTGATTTAGATTTTAATGACAGAAAAGTCGAAATTGTTGACGAAGGTTTTGATCTGGCTATTCGCATTACACAGTTAAAAGATTCAAGTTTAATTGCACGTAAAATCAGTCATACACAATTGGTTTTGGCTGCCAGTCCAGATTATTTAAAATCTCATCCAAGGATAATCCATATTAGTGACTTTCAACACGGTCATGTCAAATTAAAATATAATAACTCACCCGATAACTGGAAGCTCACTGATGTTAACAACAATCAGACCCAGGTTAATATACCCAGTGTTTTAGAAGCCAATAATGGTGAATACTTGTCTCAAGCTGCACTGGCAGGAATGGGCATAACTTATACTCCTGATTTCATCATTTATAAATACATTAAATTAAAACAATTAATTCCTATTTTACCTGAAATTGTAAAGCCTGAAAAGTTGAATGTTTATGCCATTTACCCACAAACCCGACACTTGTCAAAACGGGTAAGGTTTTTAATCGATTTTTTATCAGAGTATTTTGGTGAAGTTCCTTATTGGCAAATTTTATAAGTACTTATTATAAAGCTACAATCCGATTGGCAGAAAACTCAACTTTAAAGCAGGTGCCAGTATCGTTATTGCTTTCTATAGAAAGTTTTGCTCCATGATTGTCGCATATCTGTTTGACTATTGCCAATCCAAGCCCAGTGGAGGATTTGTTTTTGTCACGAGAATTATCTACCCGATAAAATCGTTCTGTTAAGTGATTGATGTGTTTCTGCTCTATTCCATCACCATTATCACATATGCAAAGTATGGCATTGGTATTTTGTTTATACCATCGCAATGAAACCTCAGTTTCTGATTTAGTATGTATAACCGCATTATTCAATAGATTGAGGCATATACTAATAATATCTTTTTCATTTCCACTTATTTTCAATGTTGAATCAATGTTGGCATGAAATTGATGGTATTTAGCACTTGAGCTATTTTTGACATCATTAAACAATCGATTAATCACATTCGGCATATCAATGATTTCATCGTTGTCTTCTAAAAAGTGTTCATGTTCAATACTAGATAACTTCAACATGTCATCAATAATATTTTCCATTCGATTTGATTGTTGCAAGGCCTGCTCAATGGCAGTCATCCATTTATTAGAAATTTCATCAGATCCATGTAACATTTCCAAGTAACCAGTAATGACTGTTAATGGAGTCCTTAATTCATGCGAAGCATTGGCAACAAACGCCTTGCGAGATTTACGTAACAATTCTTGTTCACTGATGTCTCGAGCAACCAATAAAAATTGTTTGTTGGTAAGTTTAATTAACCTGATTTGAATTTTTCGATCTTGATCTATGGGATGTGTCATTTTGATTTCTTGACTGTCCACATTATCTTTAAGCATTATAATGAATTCAGGGTCTCTAATAATATTGTCAATTTTAGAATGTTCATCTTTGCCTTTAATAACACCCAATATCCTTTGAGAGGCATTATTAACCCAATATATTTCAAACCTTTTATTGAGTAGTATGGTTGCATACGGCAATGCCTGAGCTGTGGTATTAAATTGTTTGAGTAAGGAAATATTTTTTTTCTCAATTTTACGGTTTATTTTTTTATTTTGAATAACCAAACAACTGATCTCTTCCCAAATGCCTGAGTTCAATGGAACGTTATTTTCATCTGCTCCTTTTCTATACCAGCTATAAAAATAATACAACTCCACCCATTTCCATATGATATAAATAATGAACCAAACAACAAACCCCCATTCCCAATATGAAGTAATGGCACCGGTTATTAAGCCCAATATTAAAAATATTAATCCATAAAACAGTTCTTTTTGCCAAGCGTTATTCTTCATCTTCTTATTGTACATCATAACCCAAATTCAGCGATATATGCACAAGTAAAAACCGTAGAATTCTATCTCAATTTGTCTATTTTATTATTTATTGATTAATGTCATGGATTTGTCATATATGAAGCGTAAAATGCATCCATTCTTATTAATTATGGATTAAAACCATGAAATACACAATCTTAATTCTTTCATTACTGTCTGCAATGAGCCAATCCTCATTTGCCAGTGAAACGTCCGAAGAAATTGCACTGCTAAGACAACAAGTGCAAATGTTAACTGAAAGGCTTAACAAACTTGAAGCCAAAACAAAAGCCACACAAGAAAACCAAAAAGAAATCTCTCAAATAGTCGAAAAAGCCACAGAAGAAAAGTCTGCAGCGAAATCTTGGGCAGATAGGGTTTCATTTAAAGCTGATTTTCGTGACAGATATGAATACATAGATCAAAAAGGCAATGAAATTCGCCAAAGAAACCGAGTTAGATTGCGTGCTCAATTCGGCATGGAAGTGAATGATGATTTAGGTTTTACTTTAGGGTTGGCAACTGGAGGAGATGATCCTGTTTCTACTAACCAGTCATTAGATGGTGGTTTTTCAAGCAAAGATGTGCGTCTTGACTTGGCTTATTTTAATTATAATCTAAACGATAACTTCACCTTAATAGGTGGTAAAATGAAAAATCCATTTTACAAACCAGCTAAAACACCAATCCTTTGGGATGGAGATTTAAACCCAGAAGGACTCGCTTTAAATTTTGAATACGCTTCACTTATCGGCAGTTTAGTGGGTTTTTCTGTAGAAGAACGCAGTTCTGCTGATGACACGTTAATGTTTGGTGGACAATTGATGAATACTTTTAAAGTTTCTGATGATGTATCGTTCAACGCTGGTATTGGTTATTATGACTACAGAGAACTACAAGGACAAACACCATTATATAATGGTAAAAACAGAGGCAATACATTAGATGCCGATGGTAACTTGGCCAATGACTTTAATATTGCTGAATTTTTTGCAGAAGTCAAAACCAAAGTTTCAGGCCACCCTCTTTCAGTTTACGCCAATTACTATCGCAATACGGCAGCTGATGATTTAGATACTGCCTATACTGCTGGATTTAAATATGGAAAAGTCAGTGGTTCAGGTTCTTGGGATTTTGGACTAGCTTATCTTGACACAGAAGCTGATGCCGTGGTTGGTACTTTCAACGATTCAGACTTTGGTGGCGGTAACACTGATTCAAAAGGCTTGCTACTTAAAGCCGGTTATGGTTTGCAAAAGAACATGGCTTTAGGATTAACTTATATTGATTCTGAAATTGATCAAAGCGAATTAACCCAAACTGAATATGACAGATTACAATTGGACTTTAAAATAAAGTTTAAGTAATCTCAGCATAGGATTTGTGTGCCTGATTTTGTATAAATCAGGCACACGTATTCTTAATTTATACAATCTTAATGAATTTTTAAAAAAAAACTGACCTTTTGAAACCACGCCTTATCAAATACCATTATATATACAACTAAACATATATAAAACAGGTACTTATGATGATTAACAATTAAAATCATCATTTCTTCATCATTGCTTCATCATTGATTTTTATAGAACTGTTAATCTTTACCTCAATTACTTATTAAAAAATCATTGAGGGATAATATGTTAAAAAATTTTATAAAAAGCACAATCTATATATGTTTAATCAGCTTTAATGTTTATGCAGCTGATATCATTGTTAATTCTAACTCAGGTTTTGTCTCATCTGCAGATGATGGTTTTTGTACATTCCACGAAGCCATCGTGTCAGCCAATACCAATACTGCATCAGGAAACACCATGGGAGAATGTATCGCGGGTGAAAATCTGCCTATTATCGATACAATTAAATTTGACAGTGTCATTCTTCCAACTGCCATTGCACTTGAGTTGCCTTTTGAATTAATTGAGTCTGCTATCATTGATGGACCTCATAAAGATTTGTTAACTTTAACAACAATTGGGTCAGATCGGGTTGGTATCATTAAAAATATTGTGGTCGCTGACTTTACCATAAAAGGGGTCACCATTGAGGGTGGTTATGCTGGTATTGGTACCGCACCAGATAATACAGGTGGTGGGTTATTGGTCTCGCTATCAAGTTCAAGCCTGCTACTAGAAAGAGTAAGATTCACGAATAACAATGCAGAATATGCTGGGGGTGCACTATCTATTGGATATGCAGGATCAGTCGATAATTTAGTTGTCATTGACATGTGTGAATTTGATAACAATTCTACAATTGGATCAGTAGAACAAATCAATGGTAATACTGGAGGTGGTGGTGCTATCTTTATAGGTGCATTCCAATCTGTAGAAATTTACAATTCAACTTTTTATGATAATTTAGCTCAAAACACTGCAACTCCTACTAATGCAACAGGTGATTCAATGGGGGGAGCTATTTGGATGCTATCATCATCTCCAATTGCAACTTCAGAACTGACAATCGATAGTTCTACCATTGACGAAAATCAGTCATATGGTGTTGGAGGCGCGATTTCAATTGGCGGCCCTGGTTTTCCTGCGGATTACTCATTAGTGCATATCAAACACACAACCATTACTAGAAATACAGCCGATGCCAATTCCTCTAATACTGGAAGGGGTGCTGGTGGAATTTATACCAGTGCAACAGCACCTGTAGATATATTTAATAATGTTTTAGCAACCAATAATGACAATTCTGTTTCTAATAACCGGGCCAATCTTTCAGGCGGATTTAACACGCTTGGACATAATTTTATCAATGGAAATCAAGGCATATCAACAAGTTTTCCAATTGGATTACCCAATGTAAATGATGATTTGGTTGGATCAGTTGCTAATTTGCCTAAGTTACAAGCCATGTCAGTCACTGGTGGTTCCACATTTACAAGATCTCCTATGAGTGATTCGCCTCTACTTGATCAAGGCAGATGTAGTAATAAAATAACAGATCAAAGAGGTTACTTTAACCCCATGAGTCAAGTTCGAATTATTAATGATAATTTCTTGAGTGAGAGAGGTGGAGATTTTTCTGATGGATGCGATATCGGCGCAGTAGAATACAGTGCTTCAGAAAGTAATGCTTTTCCTGATGGAAACGATGATTCTTTTGATATCTTAGAAGACAATTCAATTACATTGACCAATAATTTTAATGTACTTGATAATGACTCTGACCCAGAAGGATCACCATTAGTGGTGTTAAATGCAGGATTAGTCACTACCAACAGTACAAATATTAATTCCCCAGGAGATGTGGATTTGTGGACAAATGGTGACTTCACTTATACAACACAATCCAATGTTTTCGGGTCCTTTGACTTTACCTATAATGTATCTGATGGCAATATGGGAAGCTATGGTCATGTGACTGTCAATATACTGCCTGTCAATGATGCCCCGTCGTTTGACAACGAATCAGAATTTTTTAGCTATGTTGGATCTAATGACATTGCAGGATTGCACGATTATCCTCTATGGGCTTTTAACATTTCTACAGGACCAGCAAATGAATCTTCTCAGAATGCACAATTTATTGTCCAAGTCGCTGGAGATACGCAAATATTTGCATCAATTCCTTCAGTTTCTCCCTCAGGAACATTGAACTTAGATATTGCAGAAAATGCGGTGGGCTCAGCCAATATAACAGTCACACTTCAAGACAATGGTGGAACCACAAATGGAGGCATTGATGAATCAGATGATGTCATCATCACTGTTAATGCTAATCTAGACAATATCTTTAGCAATTCATTTGAAGACCAATCAGGTTCTTAAATCTATCTTGTAATCAGTCATGAAATGGATTTATTCTGCCATTTCATGACATAGATATTGATACACTAACTAATATAGTTTCAAAAATTAATTGATATTTAAATACTGAATATTACTCAATACATCAAGATACAGCACTAAATGTTAATTTTTATGATTTTAGATTTGAAATAACTATAAATCACGCGCAGAAACAGTAAAATTGCCGGTTCGAACAAAATTATATAATTAGGAAAGTTAAATGCGTAGTGATCTGTGTGGAAATGTAACAGAAGTAAAGTTAGATCAACAAGTAGAAGTCTGTGGATGGGTAGACAAACGCCGTGACCATGGTGGCGTTATCTTTATCGATTTAAGAGACCATTCTGGTATATTACAAGTAGTGGTTGAACCCGATAATGCTGAGGCCTTCAAAATTGCTGAAGATGCCCGTTATGAATATTGTTTGCATGTCAAAGGACACGTTAGAAACCGCCCTGAAGGTCAAGAAAATCCTAATTTAAATTCTGGTAAAATTGAAGTGGTTGTAGACACTTATGAAGTATTAAACAAATCAAAGCCGTTGCCATTTATGATGGATGAAGAAGCCGGTGAAACCATACGACTCAAACACAGATACTTAGATTTACGTCGCCCAGCTATGCAAAAAAACATGCGTCTGCGCAGTAAATTAACCAGAAGTATTCGCAATTACTTGGATGATATGGATTTCCTAGACATGGAAACACCCATATTAACCAAAGCCACACCTGAAGGAGCACGCGACTTCTTGGTACCATCACGTGTACAGCAAGCCAAGTTTTATGCTTTACCACAATCACCGCAATTATTTAAACAATTATTAATGATGTCTGGAATGGACAGGTATTATCAAATTGCCCGTTGTTTCCGTGATGAAGATTTGCGTGCCGACAGACAGCCTGAATTTACTCAGTTAGATATCGAGATGGCTTTTGTTGATCAAGAAGAAATCTTAAACATGGCAGAAGGTATGATTCAAAAAACCTTTAAACATGTTTTAGATGTTGATTTGGTCAGTGAATTTCCTCGCATGACATATGCAGAAGCAATGAGTCGTTTTGGTTCTGATAAACCTGATTTACGCATTGACTTAGAATTGGTTGATGTGGCTGAAGCGTTACAAAATGTAGAATTTAAGGTCTTTTCAGCACCAGCCAATGACCCAAAAGGACGAGTTACTGTTCTTAAAGTGCCCCAAGGTGCCAAAATGTCTCGTAAACAAATCGATGATTACGCTCCATTTGTTGCCCGTTATGGTGCACGTGGTTTAGCTTGGATAAAAGTCAATGCCAAAGAAAATGGCCGTGATGGATTACAATCACCTATTGTTAAGTTTTTAGACGACGATTCATTAACTGCTATTTTAGATAAAACCCAAGCTGAAAATGGTGACTTGTTGTTCTTTGGTGCTGGAGATTATAGTACCGTTACTCAATACATGGGTGAGTTAAGATTAAAAGTGGGCAAAGACCTAGACATGGTTAAAGAAGGATGGCAGCCATTGTGGGTTGTTGATTTCCCTATGTTTGAATTTAACGAAGATGAAAAACGCTGGGATGCGATTCATCATCCTTTTACAGCTCCGACTGGCAGCGTGCAAGATTTAATTGATAACCCTGGAACTGCACTTTCAAAAGGCTATGACATAGTTATGAACGGTGTGGAAATGGGCGGTGGTTCGATTCGTATACACAATGAAGAAATGCAATCAGCTGTTTTAAAATTATTGGGCATTAGCGAAGAAGAAGCCCAAGCCAAGTTTGGTTTCCTACTAGAGGCTTTACAGTACGGTTGTCCTCCACATGGTGGTATCGCTCTAGGCTTAGACCGCATGGCAGCCTTAATGTGTGGTGTTGAATCAATTCGTGAAGTGATTGCATTTCCAAAAACATCATCAGCTATTTGCCCATTGACTTCAGCGCCTTCTGAAATTTCAGATAAAAATTTGAAAGAGGTGCACGTACAAGCCATTTATCCAGAAGTTGAAGACGAGGATAAGGTATAATATCCAAATCCTGATTTAATAAATTACTCTAATGGTATTAGCACCACAACAAGCAGTTGTTTTAGTCCACGGCTTATGGATGAGTCGTTGGTCGTTTGCTTGGATTGCAAAACACCTACAATCTAAAGGCTATAAAGTATACCGATTTGGCTACAAAACCTCTTCAAAACCTTTTGCTTTTAATATGCAAAAACTACAAGCTTTTGTAAATTCTAGGAGTGAAAAAACAGTACATTTAGTGGTTCATTCCATGGGTGGTATTTTATCAATGCGCTGTTTACCAGAAATTCGTAAAGCCGGAAAATTGGTAATGTTGGGTTCACCAGTAAATGGCTCACAAGCTTCTAAAGCCATGGGGCAAAAAAAATGGACTTCTTGGATGTTGAAACATGCAACAGAGCCATTAGAAAATGGTGTTATTAACCCTGAAGTGTTCCGTGAATCTTTAATGATAGCAGGAACATCAAACAGTATTGGTATTGCCAGACTGGTAACAAAGCTACCAAAACCCAATGATGGCACAGTGGCATTAAATGAAACAAAAGCCGATTGGATCGGTCAACATACAACCGAAAACACCAATCATTTTAGGATGCTGTTTCATAAAAACATTAAACAAAAAATCAGTGACTTTTTAATCAAAACATAGAACAAAATATGAGCAATCAAATACACAAAATTTTAGACAGAAAATGGTTTTATAAATTTGAACTACCCAATGGTAAAGTAACAGAAAGTTATTTACCAGATGATGCACAAGCGGTGCACACCACTCGGTTAGAAATGATGGATTCGGTTCTAAATCCACGTTTTGAGGAAAAATGGAATGATATTACGGCGGTAGATTTGGCCTGTCATGAAGGTTACTTTGCTTGCCATTTGGCACAAAAAGGCACTAAGGTTACTGGATTGGAAGCCAGACAAGAACATGTTGATGATGCCAACCTAATCGCGTTCGGTATGGGCTTAGCTGATAAATTTTATTCTAAAGTACAAGACGTACACGAAATTGATGAACAGCAAACTGGAAAATTTGACATTGTCTTAATGTTGGGTTTGATTTATCACTTAGAGAATCCAGTCGGAGCCATTCGAAAAGCCCACGCTTTGTGTAAAGATGTCTGTTTAATTGAAACCCAAGTGGCACCAAATTTATCTGGTCAACTTGATTGGGGAAACTATACTTTTGTTAAACCAATGATGGGCTCATTTGCTATTATTGATGAAACCGAAGATACACACGGCCCTGAAATGAGCACAACAGGTATTTGTTTGGCACCAAGTATAGAAGCATTGATGTGGATTATGAAAAAAGTTGGGTTTAAAAAGGTCGAACTGATAGAACCACAAGAACATTTTTATGAACAACACCGATTCAAAAAACGCGTCATGGTAGCAGGTTACGTTTAATATAATTGTTGCATGTTTTTTACGTACCGTAAAAGAAAATGCTAATTATTAATTACACATTGATAATTGTAGCGTGTTAAACCATCCCATTGGCAACAAAAGACAGCCCTGCTACAAAACTAATTGAAACAAATATCAAAGCAAATAATTGTCCGGCAAAACTGAACCAGTATTTGTAATTAATGTCATAAGATTGTACAACTGTGACCGATGCAATTAAAACTGCAGAAATAATGAACATTGTGATGCTAATCATGCTGGGTAATATCACCGCCAACAAAGTGACAAAAGCGATACTGAATGTAGATATAATTTTATTTTTAGTTGTGTTCATAAATAATGCCTGAGTTAAATGATGTGTTTAGTATATTTAATGCTATTCTCAAAAGTTGAGAATAAAAAATTTAAATTAAAAGAATTGTTAAACTTGTCAATTAACTCACAATTGTTCAGTCATTTTTAATACAATAAACGCCTTAACTCTGATAACACCGTAGCTTTTATGAAAAGACTGTTTAAAATCATCTGGTTTTTTACCAAACTTGGCTTGTTTTTCCTAATTTTAGGTATTGCAACCTTGTTTGTGACTTATAAAGTGATGGAAAAAGATTTGCCTTCGGTGGAATCTATCAGAGAATACAAGCTTCAAGTACCATTAAGGGTTTACTCTAAAGATGACAAACTCATCCGCGAATTCGGGACCATTCGACGTTCACCTGCTGCACTGAAAGATGTGCCTCAGAACTTAATCAATGCCTATATAGCTGGTGAAGATGCCAATTTTTATAGCCATTATGGTGTTGACCCCAAAGGATTATTTCGAGCTGTATGGGAAGTGATTACCACCGGACAAAAGAAAACCGGGGGTTCAACCATAACCATGCAATTGACCCGAAATGTTTTCTTACACCGTAAACAAACCTATACACGTAAATTACAAGAAATATTTCTGGCCATAAAACTTGAACAAACCATCAGCAAGGATGAAATATTAGAATTGTATTTGAACAAAAATTTCTTGGGACATCACTCCTATGGTATTGTTGCTGCAGCCGACAGGTATTATGGTAAAACCCTGAATGAACTCACATTGGCAGAATCAGCCATGCTAGCTGCCCCACCAAAAGCGCCTTCTACAATTAATCCAATTACCAGGCCAGAAAGAGCCACCCAACGCCGTAATTATATTTTAAGAAGAATGCTTGAACTGGATTTCATCACACAAAACCAACATGATCAAGCAGTAGCAGAAGAAGACAATGCCATACTTCATGAAGCCACAATAGAATTAAACGCACCCTATATTGCTGAAATGGTTCGATCTCATATGATAGAAATGTATGGTGATAATGCTTACACAGACGGATATATCGTTCACACAACAGTTGATTCAAAACTACAATCAGCTGCCGAAATTGCTGTACAGAATGGTTTACAAACTTACGATAAAATTCATGGTTATCGTGGCCCAATAAAACATTACAATATTGAAACTGAAAATCCAGATTTTAAAGAAGGAGATAATCCAAACAGTCAATACCAAATTTCTGAAGAAGCCATCACTGAAGCCCTTAAAAAAATTAAAAAAACCCCAGTTACTGCTGGTATTCAAGCCGCTTTAGTCACATTTGTAGAAGATGAATCTATTATCGTTCGATTAAATGATGGACAAGATGTGGTCATTGACTACGAATCATCAACATGGGCAGCTGAATTTATTGATAATGAACGTAAAAAAGCCAAACCTAAAGTGATGAGTGAAATTGCCAGTGTTGGTGATGTTATTATGGTTAAACGTGATAGTCTGGGCACTTTTGTTTTAGCGCAAATTCCACGAGTTCAAGGTGCATTGATTTCACTTAACCCAAACTCAGGCGCCATTAATTCATTAATAGGTGGTTTTGCTTTTAACCTGAACAAATTTAACCGTGTCATTCAAGCCAAACGCCAACCAGGGTCAGGATTTAAGCCGATACTCTATTCTGCAGCATTGGAAAATGGCCTGACAGCTTCGACATTAATTAATGATGCACCCATTGTATTTGATGATGCAAAACTAGAAAAAGCTTGGCGCCCACAAAACTACGCTGAGAAATTTTTTGGGCCAACCAGATTGCGCGAAGGTATTGTGCATTCAAGAAACTTGGTTTCAATTCGGGTTCTTGACCAAATTGGAATAGACACTGGTCGCGAACACATGCTTAAATTTGGTTTTGAAGCCAATGATATCCCTAGAAATCTATCTATCGCTTTGGGTAGTCCAAATGTCACTCCACTATCTATGGCACGTGCTTATGCTGTCTTTGCAAATGGTGGATATTTGATTGACCCATATTTAATCCAGACCATAAGTAACCAAGATGGAGAAGTCATCTTTCAGCAACCAGAGATTGTATTGTGTGACGATTGCGAAGGCAAAATAGAGCAACTAGATGAGCTATCAATGATTCAAGAACAAGGCAGTTCTGATATCAACCAAGACATTGTCATTGATACAGATTCAAACCCAATATCTGATCAACCGTCTCAGAATGAAGATACTGATATGCAAACGATATATCCTCCAAGAATTATCTCAGCTGCCAACCAGTATATTATGGAAACATTCTTGAAAGAAGTCATTGTACGTGGAACTGGTCGTAAAGCTTTGGTTTTAAAAAGAACAGATATTGCTGGAAAAACTGGTACAACAAATGAACAAAGAGATGCCTGGTTTAATGGTTTCCATAAAGACAATGTTACACATGCTTGGGTTGGTTTTGATACACCTCAAGCCATGGGTAAGGGCGCAACTGGAGGAGGTGCAGCATTGCCTATTTGGATTGAGTACATGCGTGTGGCACTAGAAGATATTCCAAAAAATACTCGCCAAATACCACCCGGAGTTGTTTCGGCAAAAATTGATGTAAAAACTGGTAAATTGGCTTCATCAAACAACCGCAATAACAGATTAGAGTATTTTATTGCTGGGAGTCTACCAGAAGAAGAAAGCACAAATATTCAAGCCACTGAAATTGATGATGAAGTGATTGATGATATTTTTTAAATCATGTTAGGAATCTTTAAACAATATAGGGTTTTACAATTTCTAATTGATGGTTAATCATTAACTTGACTTAATGTTTGACTGGTCAAAGTCATTCTTGCTGCTAACCACGTCACCACAATTGATACCAAAATAACAGAACCAATTTGGATGTAATCCAATCCATGAAGGCTGATGTCGATACCAAATTTATTCATTAATTCTTTAAAAGAATCTTCCAACCACCAAAACCCAACAGATAAAAACAGCACTGCTAATATCCCTGCATAAATTCCCAGAAATGACCCCATGTACAAAAAACTTCGGCGCACTTGGAACCACGTGGCTCCCATCAGTTCAAGTAAACGCAATTCAGCTTTGTGGTCAGTCACTTCATTGGCGATGGTATTGCCCAAAATAACCATAATAATCAAGATAAACATTAAAGCGCTAACGCGTGCCATTTGTAACAATGTATTTGTCAGGGTTTTAAGTTGATTGATCCATTGTGCATCATAGCTGACGTATTCTATTTGCGGATTGATTTCTGATTCGCTGACAAATAATTCTATTTCTTCAATAGAAGCAGATTCGTGAATTTTTACACTGATTTGAGATGGCAAATCATGGTCTGATATCAATTCAATAAATTGTGATAATTGTTCATCGTTTTTTAATTGTTCTGTAATTTGGCCTTCTGTTAAGAGAGTTGCAGAGGCTATAATTTCCGAATCTTTCAACTCTTGTAATAAGATTCCTGTTTCTTTTAAGTCAAGTGAACTGTCAATAAACAAGGCAATGGTGCCTTGATTTTGCCATGATTGTTTTAATTCATCGTAATTTAACCACAGCGTCCATAGAAATAATGGCACGTAAAAACAAATAGACAAGGTTAATACTGTCATTAAGGATTTGAATGGATTCTTTTTCCAAGGCATTAAAAAACCTTCCTTCAATGCCCTTTTGTGTCCACGAAAATAGGATTGTATCGAATTGGGTTTTCGCTTTTCTTGTATCATGGTGTATAGAGACTTTGTTGTGGTCTAAAATCATCTTCAAGCTCACCTTGTTTCAATACCAAAACCCTTTTTTGCATGCGCTTAATTAAAAACAAATCATGAGATGCAATAATAATTGTAATGCCCATTTTATTCAGGTTTTCAAATATTTGCATTAATTCCATCGATAAATCAGGGTCAAGATTTCCTGTTGGCTCATCGGCTAAAATAATATCAGGTTTAGACACAAAAGCACGGGCAATTCCTACACGCTGTTGTTGACCACTGGATAGTTCGTGTGGAAAAAACTGAGCTTTTTCCCCAATACCAACCTGTACAAGGGCTGCTTTGGCTTTTTTTAAACTGTCTGCATCTGAATATCCTCTGATTTGTAGGGATAATGCGATATTTTCAAGCACAGTTTTGCTATCTAGTAATCTGTGGTCTTGATAAATCATACCAATTTTACGTCGGTATTGAGACATCTTATTGGATTTTAAGGATGAAATATCCTGCCCAAGTACAGTGATCTTGCCATAACTGACGCCTTGCATTAACATCAGAAGCTTTAAAATAGTGGTTTTACCTGCTCCAGAATGGCCAGTTAAAAACAACATTTCACCAGCATCAACCTTAAAGCTTACATCACGTAAGGCTTTACTGTCTTTTCCATAACTTTTTGAGACACGGTTGAAATTTATCATGCGCACTAGTATAAACTAGAAACTTTGTAACAGCCATTGCAAAGTTATTTTTTAGTCTCATCATCATCAGTTTTGATATCTTGTGGTATGACCCTGTATAACTCATTAAGCCTTGCTTCCTGCAATACATTTAATCTTTTGTAAAATTCAGTTGCTGATACAGTTCTGCCATTTGTTTGAACTTGTAGATTTAAATAAGAATGATCGCCACCAAGTTTAGAGCCTGTGACTGCTGTAGCCTCGGCAAACCACCTTTCGAATTTTCTAACTGTCGCTGCTTGAGAGTAGAACCCTGAATACTCTTTTATGAGATTTTCAGCTTCAATATTTTGTTCATCTGACATCACTTCTTTAAAAGACTTGATGTTATCTTTGTAGTTTCCTGTGTATTCGCCCATCGATAATATCCACCATGCATATGCTTGTGGTAAATCTTGTTCAAACCCATAGTCTCCATTTTGATAAATGGCACTGATACTTAGCATTGCAGGCTTAAATCCAAAACTAGCAGACACTTTTAAATGGTTCATCAATTTGTCTTTACTGCCTTTGCCTTCTTTAACCTCCTTCAATTCTTCACGGGCATGAATGGCCCAGTACATGCCTGGATCTAAGAGCTCGCCGTCTTTTGAGTATTGTAGTTCCGCATGTAAGCTACAGCTGATTAAAAATGCAATAAGGGTCAAAGTATATTTCATTGTTATTATCCAAGTTTGTTTTATATTGTTAATGCTGTCTCTTATACACATCTGACGCTGCCGACGATCTACTCTGTGTA
>CAJXVJ010000019.1 GCA_913061105.1 uncultured Alcanivoracaceae bacterium
CATATTTTTTGTACTGAAGATCAAATCCAAGCTGAAGTTTCTGGATTTATCGATTTTTTACATAAAATCTATCAAGATTTTGGCTTTACAGATATTATATATAAGCTTTCTACTAGACCAGAAAAACGTGTAGGCAGTGAAGAAGATTGGGACAAAGCGGAAAAAGCTTTGGCTGTTGCTTTAGACGATAAAAAATTAGATTGGCAAGAATTACCTGGAGAAGGTGCTTTTTATGGCCCAAAAATTGAGTTCTCATTAAAAGACTGTTTGGGTAGGGTTTGGCAATGTGGAACAGTACAAATCGATTTTTCAATGCCAGGTCGACTAGATGCTAGCTATATTGGAGAAGATGGGGACCGTCATGTTCCTGTGATGTTACACCGAGCCATACTGGGATCATTTGAAAGGTTTATTGGGATTTTAATAGAACACCATGCTGGTAACATGCCATTTTGGTTGTCACCAATGCAAGCCGTAATAATGAATATTACTGACGCTCAAGGCCCATATGCGTCAAAAATAGCCCAAGTTTTGAAAAACAATGGCTTTAGAGTTAAATTAGACTTGAGAAATGAGAAGATCGGCTATAAAATTCGCGAACATACTTTAGAGAAGTGTGCATACATGTTAGTTGTTGGTAACAAAGAGATGGAAAATGATACTGTTACTGTTAGAAAACTTAACGGAGATGCAGTAGGTAACATGAGCATTGATGAACTTGTACAACACTTTAGACAATTAGAAACTGATAAAGTATAATACTACTAAATAATTAAAATTGAGGATTTAAAAAATCGCAAAGAAACACCAAACAAGAATAAATGAAGCAATCACAGTAATGAAAGTCCGTTTGATTGACAGTGATGGTTCGCAAGTTGGAATATTAGCCACTGACGCAGCCCTTGACCGAGCAAAAGTTCAAAAGCTTGACCTGGTAGAAATATCACCAAAAGCAGAACCACCAGTTTGTAAAATTATGGACTATGGAAAATTCAGATTTGAAAATTCCAAAAAGAAACAAGCTTCAAAGAAAAAGCAGAAGAGGGTACAACTGAAAGAAGTTAAATTCAGACCCAACACTGAAGAAGCGGATTACCAGGTAAAACTGCGTAATTTAAGAAAATTTATTGATCAAGGTAACAAAGTAAAAGTGACAATAATGTTCAGAGGCAGAGAACTGGCTCACAGAGACATTGGCGCTAACATGCTTGATAGATTAGAAGAAGATTTGATAGAGGAAGTTGTTGTAGAACAACGCCCTGCAAAAATGGAAGGAAGGTTTATGATAATGTTACTGGCACCAAAAACTGCCAAATAACTGTCATTCGGGTAAAAACACCTAAGAACAAGGATTTGAAAGCACAGGCTTGAAACTATTTCAAACCGATTAACAGCAATGAGTTTCGGAAAGCGAAAATGATTTAGTGTCATTACTAAACATTACTTATTGTAGTTTTATAATTTAAAATGGAGCATTAATATGCCAAAAATGAAAACCAAAAAAGGCGCTGCCAAGCGTTTTAAGAAAACGGCCAATGGCTTTAAGCGTGGTTACGCTAATAAAAGTCATATCTTAACGAAAATGAGTCAAAAACGTAAAAGAAATTTACGTGGTACAGACATGGTTGATGAGTCTGATGTTAAACAAGTTAAATCAATGCTACCATACGCATAATAGGAGTTAAGAAAAATGGCAAGAGTTAAAAGAGGCGTTACAGCTAGAAAACGTCATAAAAAAATATTAAAACTAGCAAAAGGTTATTACAACGCACGCAGAAAAGTTTACCGTGTTGCTAAACAAGCAGTAATCAAAGCGGGTCAATATGCATACCGTGATAGAAAACAACGTAAACGTCAATTCAGAGCATTATGGATAACACGTATTAATGCAGCAGCCAGATTAAATGGCATGTCTTATTCACGATTTATAAACGGTCTAAAGAAAGCTAATGTCTCTCTAGATCGTAAAGTTTTGGCTGATATGGCTGTACATGACAAAAGTGGTTTTGCAGCAGTTGCAGAAGTCGCTAAGTCAGCGCTATAAATCAACTAATACAAGTTTAAAAATCTAAGGGAAATTAGCTTATCAGCTTTGCTGGTTTGTTGTTTCCCTTTTTTTATGTAATTAAACCTAAATCTCGACATAGAAATACGATGATAGCACAAGTCCTTAACGTACCTAGAAAATTCATAAACATCCTCATTGCCAACAAGGTAACCACGGTATTTCTGAATTTCCTATGCACGTCAATGACTCACACTCTCACACGTAAATCTATATCGGTATTTAAGTTAACCTAAAATCACACAGGTGAAATGTGGAAAATCTCAATCAAATACTAGAAAAAGCCCTAACTGAAATTAATAGTGCTATTGACAATCAAACACTAGAAGACATTCGTGTTGCCTATTTAGGCAAAAAAGGAACCATTACATCTCAACTTAAGTTATTGGGAACTTTGCCAGGTGATCAACGTAAAGAAGCGGGTATTGAAATTAATAAAGCCAAAGGTAAATTACAACAAAATATTCAAGCCAGAAGAGAAATATTGCAAGCCCTAGAGCTTGAGAAAAAACTCAAAGCTGAATCAATAGATGTAACCATGCCAGGTAGAAAAATATCTAGCGCTAACATTCACCCTGTTACAAGAACCATGGACCGCATTGTTTCATTGTTCGCAGGTTTGGGTTTTGAAGTCAAAACTGGGCCTGAAATTGAAGATGACTACCATAACTTTGAAGCACTCAATTTCCCAGCTCATCATCCAGCACGTACCATGCATGACACCTTTTGGTTTGATGATGGACATTTACTACGCACACATACATCACCCGTGCAAATTCGTGCCATGAAGAATATGTCGCCACCTATCAAAATCATTGCACCAGGTCGTGTATACAGAAGCGATTCT
Organism: uncultured Alcanivoracaceae bacterium; assembly: GCA_913061105.1. Lineage (GTDB taxonomy): Bacteria > Pseudomonadota > Gammaproteobacteria > Xanthomonadales > Marinicellaceae > NORP309. The sequence goes on from CAJXVJ010000019.1 coordinate 2,913, forward strand.
GATCAAACTCACACACCTATGTTTCATCAAGTAGAAGGCTTAGTTGTTGGTGAAACCATTACATTTGCTAGTTTGAAAGGCGTTTTAAATCAATTTGTTAATGCCTTTTTTGAAAAAGATTTAAAAATCAGATTGAGACCTTCTTATTTTCCTTTCACTGAACCTTCAGCAGAAGTAGATGTAGAATGGAAGAAAGACGATGGTACAACGGGTTGGTTAGAAGTATTAGGTTGTGGCATGGTTCATCCCAATGTATTGAAATCTGGAGGTATTGACCCTGAAAAATATACGGGATTTGCATTTGGCTTAGGGGTAGAAAGATTCGCTATGCTACGTTATGGCGTTAAAGACCTCAGGCAATTTTTTGAAAATGACATCGCTTTTTTAAAGCAGTTCAATTAAACCCTTACAGCAGAATTAAAGAGATATAGACAGATGAAAATAAGTGAAAATTGGTTAAGAGAATGGGTTAATCCTGAAATTTCAACGGATGAATTGGTTGAGCAGTTAACAATGCTTGGGTTAGAAGTTGATGATGTTATGCCTGCAGCTGGTGATTTTACACAAGTTGTTGTAGCAGAAGTTGTTAGCATGGAGAAACACCCAGATGCTGATAAACTTAATGTTTGTCAGGTCGATGCGGGGACTGGAGAAAACTTACAAATAGTTTGTGGCGCACCCAATGCAAGAGTAGGGCTTAAAGCCCCTTTGGCTTTGATTGGAGCTGTTTTACCAGGTGATTTTAAAATAAAAAAATCAAAATTGCGTGGCATGGATTCATTTGGGATGTTATGTTCAAATGTTGAACTTGGATTAAGTGATGATCACTCAGGTTTGTTAGAACTTCCTGGTTCTGCGCAAATTGGCCAAGACATCAGAGATTTTTATCAGTTGGAAGACACCATTATTGACATAGATTTAACGCCTAATCGTGCTGACTGTTTTTGCATTAAAGGCATTGCCATTGATGTGGCCTGTTTAAATAAAACAGGATTAAATGAAATTTCAATTGAAGAAGTAAAAGCCACACACAGTGAAGAAATATCTGTCAATTTAGACGCAAAACATAAATGTCCACGATACTTGTGCAGTGTTATTAATAATATTGATAATACCAAGCAAACGCCAATATGGATGCAGGAAAAACTCCGCAGAAGTGGAATTAGGGCGATCCACCCTGTAGTAGATGTCACTAACTACGTTATGTTAGAACTGGGTCAACCCATGCATGGCTTCGATAAAGAATCAATAAACGGTGCCATTAACGTAAAAATGGCCAAAGCCCAAGATACCATTACATTACTAGATGGCAAAGAAATTAAATTAGATGAATCATTCTTAATGATTGCCGATGATGTGCGTCATCTGGCTATCGCAGGTGTCATGGGTGGTGAAAACAGTGGTGTTACTGAAAAAACACAAAACATAGTGTTAGAATCTGCCTATTTTGATCCTGCTACCATTATGGGTAAAAGCAGGGACATTGGTGTTCATACAGAATCAGCCCTGCGTTTTGAACGTGGTGTTGATCCAGAGTTACAAAGACAAGCCATGCACAGAGCCATTCAACTCATTGTTGATATATGTGGAGGTGAAGTAGGACCTATTACTGAAGCTGTGGCCAGTGAACACATCCCAAAAATACAGAAAATCACCTTAAGCAAAAGCAAATTGCGTCGCGTTTTGGGGTTTGAAGTACCACAACAACAAGTGACCGAGATATTACAAGGATTGACTATGCATGTCGAAACAGATGAAAATGCATGGCATGTTACTGCTCCTTCAAGTAGATTTGATATTGCAATTGAAGAAGATTTAATTGAAGAAGTTGTTAGGATTGTTGGATATGACAACATGCCTTCAGAAAATTTATTTGGTGAAAGTGTCATCTCACAAATGCCAGAAGAGCATATCAGTCATAATAAAATTAAAACACAAATGTGTCATTTAGGTTATTTAGAAGCCATTAATTATAGCTTTGTATCTGAAAAACATTTGAATGATTTTAATTTAGCATCAGATTCATTTGCATTAAAAAACCCACTCACCGAAGAGTTTGCCATTATGCGAACCAGTTTATTACCTGGAATGATGCAAACCATTAAATATAACTTAAGACGTCAAAATGACAGCATCAAAATGTTCGAGACCGGAAATGTATTTCATAAGCGTTCAAATATTCAAGAAGACGATAAAATATTGGCCGTTTGTACCGGAAAAAGACACATTGAGCACTGGGGATTAAGCAAAGATCCTATCGATTTCTTTGACTGTAAAGGCGACTTAGAGGCATTATTAAATAACTGTAAAAGCAGTTATAAATTTAGCCAATCTGAACACAGTTTTCTTCACCCTGGGCGTCAAGCACAGGTGGAAATAGACGGAAAAATCATTGGTTGGATTGGTCAAATTCATCCAGAAATTTGTCGTAGAATAGGCGTTAAAAAAGATGTATATGCTTTTGAATTGTTTATGAAAAATATTCAAAAAACAAGCTTGCCAGTGTTTCAAGACGTTTCAAAGTTCCCTTCAGTAAGAAGAGATTTGGCCATGTTAGTGAATGATGACATTAGCCAACAACAAATATCTCATCTGGTATCTGATATTTTAGGGGATTTGCTGGTAGAAACCATTGTTTTTGACGAATACAAGGGTGACAATATTGATTCTGGCAAACGCAGTTTGGCAATGGGATTGGTACTTCAACAAAAAAATGCAACATTTGAAGATAAAGATGTGGACAAACTCATGTCTAAAGTGGTATCTTCTATATCACAAGATTTAAATATTGAAATTCGAGGAAATTAATGTCGGTCACAAAAACAGATTTAGCTGAAGCGCTTTATATGGATGTAGGGTTGAATAAATGCGAAGCAAATGAATTTGTCGATGCATTTTTTAATTCAATTAAAGACATTTTAGTTGATGGCAAAGACATTAAACTCTCAGGATTTGGTAATTTTGAATTACGAGACAAAAAAGGCAGACCTGGAAGAAACCCTAAAACACTCGAAGAGATTGCAATTTCACCTAGACGTATTGTTGCATTTAAACCTGGACAAAAAATTAGAGATAAAATAGAAACGTATGCTGGATCAAGGACACAATAAATCACTACCACCGATTCCTGCAAAACGCTATTTTACTATAGGCGAAGTCAGTAATCTGTGTGATATCAAACCACATGTTTTAAGGTATTGGGAAAATGAATTTCCAAATCTAAAACCTGTCAAACGCCGTGGTAATCGCCGTTATTATCAAAGACATGATGTCATCATGATACGTCAAATTCGCAGTTTATTGTATGAACACGGATACACTATCAGTGGTGCTCGCATCAAGTTAGAAGGCAAAACAACAGAAAAAGAAGCCAGCAAATCTTATCAAGTCATCAATCAAACACGTATTGAACTTGAAGAAATACTCGAAATACTGAAATAACCAAAAAAGATAAAGATAAGGATTGTTACTAAAAACAATCCTTTTTTTTGCCTATATCAAAGCAATAAGACCATTCTAGAATGAAAACACAGTAATATTTATTTATACACTAATATTCAGCACTCAAGAGAAATTTTCATGAAAAATCTACTTAACAAAACCACAGAAATTGCATACCAATATTTATCTACAATGAATCATGAAAAAATTCAGGTAAGTGAAGAAAGCAGGCAGCAGTTATCTGGTTTAGATTTTGATTTACAAAACTGTCAGGTTAATGCTGATGAAGTGATTGATAACTTGAACAAGCTGGTATCGCCAGCGACCATGAAGATGTCTTCATCAAAATTTTTCGGTTTCGTTATTGGAGGCTCATATCCAGTAACTATCGCTTCTAGTTGGTTGACAACAGTCTGGGATCAAAATTCTGGATTAGAAAAAACAACGCCAGCCACAGCGGCTGTAGAAAAAATTTCAGCGCGTTGGATGTTAGATATCCTTGGTTTACCCAAACAATCTGCAACTGCTTTTGTTACTGGGGCTACTGTTGCCAATTTTACAGCACTTGCAGCTGCTCGAAACCTGGTTTTTAAAAATGCAGGTTGGGATGTTGAATCTGATGGTTTAATAGGGGCACCAGAACTGCATATTATTATCAGTGAGGAGTCGCACCCAACAGTATATAAGTCACTTGCCATGCTTGGTTTAGGAAGAAATCGCGTCACGAAAGTTAAAACTGATGACCAAGGAAGAATTAATATGCAACACTTTCCTGAGATTAAAGACAACACAATCATCATAACCCAAGCAGGAAATATCAATTCAGGTGCATGTGACCCCATATCTGAAATTTGTGATTTAGCGGCTAAAAAGAATGCATGGGTACATGTAGACGGGGCTTTTGGGATATGGGCGAAAGCAAGTAGAAAGCATGAATACCTATTAGAAGGCTATGAAAAAGCCGACTCTTGGGCCACTGATGCACATAAATGGTTAAATGTTCCTTATGATTCTGGATTGGCTTTTGTAAAGCACGAACATGCATTAAAAGCTGCTATGGCAATCACTGCCTCATATCTCCCTTCAGAAAATGCAGACAGAAACCCTTCAGATTACACACCCGAATTATCCAGAAGAGCCAGGGGACTAGATATATATGCAGTTTTGCACCATTTAGGGAAATCAGGTGTAGAGGAACTTGTTGACCGATGTTGTGAATGTGCCAAACAGTTTGCAGATGGGTTTACACAAGCTGGTTATGAAGTGATGAATGATGTATTACTGAATCAAGTAGTGATTAATTTTGGATCAGAACAAGCTAATTTAGCCATTATGGATGCAGTACAAAAAGAGGGCACTTGTTGGGTTGGTCAAACGCACTGGAAAGGCATAACGGCCATGCGTATTAGCGTATGTAATTGGCAAACAAATCAAAAAGATGTAGAAGATAGTTTAAGTATAATATTATCAATAGCAGAATCTTATAAATCTAACAAAGCATAATCGAGATCTAAATAATGAAAAACAATTCATTTGACATAGAATGGGTTAGGGAACAATTTCCTGCACTAAAAAATAATATGGCATTTATGGACAATGCCGGTGGATCTCAGACTTTAAAAACTGTAATGGACCGTATAACAGAATATTTAACCCATTATGATGTGCAATTAGGTGCTTCCTACTCCACTTCACAGATTGCATCTACTCAATTAGAGGAGTCTAAAAAACCTTTGCAAAGCTGGGTTAACGCCAAGCATCCTGAAGAAATCATGATAGGCTCATCAACCACCATGTTATTACGCATTTTAAGTTTGTGTATAAGTCAGAATTGGAAAAAAGGCGACGAAATCATCATCACAAACAGTGATCATGAGTCCAATATGGCTCCATGGAAAGATTTACAAAAAGCCGGATTTAAATTAAAACGGTGGAAAGTCAATCCAATTACATATCAATTAGAACTTGATGACCTTGAAGCATTAATGTCAAATAAAACCAAATTAGTAGCATTGACGCATACATCCAATATCTTAGGAAGCATAAACCCAATAAAAGAAATCACAAAGCTAGTTCATGAAAACAAGGCCTTAATTTGTGTAGATGGAGTCGCATTTGCGCCGCACAGATTAGTTGATGTTCAGGACCTTGATGTTGATTTTTATGTGTTCAGCACCTACAAAACCTTTGGTCCTCACCAAGCCATTATGTATGGTAAATTAGAACATTTAACAGCCATTAGCGGTATAAACCACACTTTTATCGACAGTATTCCCTATAAGTTCCAACCCGGAAACTTGAATTATGAACTGAGTTATTCATTGGCAGCTATTCCTGACTATGTAAAAAGATTAGGGAATAATGATTTGGAAAAAGGATTTGAGGAGATAGCTGATTATGAACAAGAATTAGCAAATCACCTATTAAATTATTTAAATTCAAACCCCAATATCACCGTTATTGGTGAAACATCTGCAAATAAAAACCTCAGAGTTTCAACAATATCATTTGTTCATAAAAATTTGAACAGCCAGCACATAGTTGAGAAAGTTGACGCCCATGACATTGGCATCCGTTTTGGAGATTTTTATGCCGTAGAGTTGATTGATGATTTAGGTTTGCGTCAAAACAATGGTGTAGTTAGAGTTAGTCTGGTTCACTACAACACAATTGATGAAATCGATAAGCTAATTAGTCTTTTTAAAAAAGTGCTTTAAAAAATTTTAATTATTTATTCAGTATCATAATATTACATTAATCATTATTCATTATATTAAATTTTGTTGCCATTTATTCATAAACCTCTATTATTAAATATTGAACTTTGTTAATAATAATAGTCCAACACTAATGAAATTTAAATATCTCAATATTTTATTATTAATAACAATGTTCTTTCACGAAACACCGTGTTTTTCTAATAATGTTTTTGATATCAAAGGTGTGAACCCAGAAATTAAACAAAACATACTTTCCTATATGAGTGCCACCAATATCAGTTGCCAATCGACTGAAAGCCAAGTGAATACTTTTATTAAAAACATACCAACTAAAATACGAAAATCGATTCGTCCATTTGGATATTATGACTCCAAAATCGAATTAAAGAAGTTACCTAAAGAAAAGGAATGCTGGAAAATCACAATAGCTATTGATTTAGGAAGGCCTATTGTCCTCAACAATGTAGATTTGAATATTGTTGGTGATACAATGACAAAGCAAAACGCACGGTTGTTTGAACTCAGATTCCCACTAAAAAAAAGAGATATTCTTAGGCATGATATCTATGAATCATTTAAATCAAGCTTACAAACACAAGCATCAGAGCTGGGTTATTTAGATGCTAAATTCTCAACCAACACAATAGATGTTTTCACTGAGAAACAACATGCAGACATTTCATTACATTTTGACACTGGTGTTAGGTATAAAATTGATAAAATTGTAATAATTCAAAACCCTGAATTTTTGAGAGATGATTTTATAGCCAAGTTAATGACACTTAAGCCCGATAATTATTTTACAAATAGCCAATTGTTCAGCATAAGAAAAAAATTAGCATCCACTGGGTATTTTGGACAGGTATCTGTAGAAGTAGATCATATAAACCGTACAAATGGTAGTGTCCCCATAAAAATTCTATTAACACCTGGAGACCGGATAAAATATTCTACCGGTTTAGGATTTTCAACAGATGCTGGCCTGCGGATGAGTTTTGATTATAACCAAAATAGGGTGACAGATTTTGGTTATCAATTAAATTCCAAGTTAAGCTCATCAGAAGTTTTATCAGAACTTACTACAGGAATTAAAATGCCATCAAAAAGCAATCCATTATTTAAATGGTATAGCATTGATGCAGGTTATCAAAGAGAAAGAACAGACACAACATCAAGTGACACCAGTAAATTAGGTTTCAGTCAAACCAGAATTCATGAAAACAAATGGCAAAATATAAACTTTATTGATTTGGTCGATGAAAAATTCGAAGATGGGGACAATCAAAAACAGTCGTTGTTATTGGTTCCTGGTACCAGTTGGTCATATACAAAAGCTGACAATCCCAGAATCCCTATGAAAGGTTATAAAATTCAAACCGAAATTAGAGGGGCAAGTCATTCAGTTGTTTCAGATGTTAGCTTTGCACAATTGGATTTCAGTTATAAAGCTATTTATCCCATACTAGATCGAAATCGATTGATTTATCGAGGGCGTATTGGAACAACCTTAATTAATGACCTTAGCCTTCTGCCCAGCAGTTATCGCTATTATACTGGAGGAGATAATAGTATCAGAGGGTATGATTATAATATGTTGTCACCTACCAATGATGAAGGAGATGCCATTGGTGGAAAACATTTGTTTATCAGCAGCATTGAATATGAGCACAGAATAGGGGAACAGTGGGCCATTGCTGTGTTTACGGATGTGGGCAATGCATTCAGTGATAGTTTCAAATTAGAAAAGAGTGTAGGAACAGGGTTGAGGTGGTTCTCTCCAATAGGCCCAGTTCGTTTTGATATAGGTGTCCCCATAAATGATGAAAAGAATGATTTTCAAATACACATAACAGTCGGCCCAGATTTCTAATGCGAAGATTATTTAAATATACTTGGCGATTATTGGCTCTACTTCTTGTAGTAGTTTTGGTAATCTATTTCATCATTTTACACACTCAATTTGGTGCCCGTTGGACAATCAACTTTTTTACTAAACAATCTTCCCTACAAGTTGAGAAAATTGAAGGTACATTAGCTAACCAAATTAAACTGACTGGCATATCATATGATGATGGTAAAATGGTTATTAATGCCAACCAATTAAATTATCAAATAAAAGACATACAATGGTTTTCAAAAAAATTAATATTTGAACAGATTGGATTACAAAATATTGAAGTCCAACTGTTACATACAAGCAATGGCAAATCATCTTCTACTACATTTGAAGGCTTCACAATGCCCATTGAGATTGAAGCCCAGTTAATCACAATCAATGACATTACAATAGTGTCTGACCAGTCGACACATTTAATAGAAAAAATTGACATGTCTGTTCACATAAAAGATAAAGATGTAAAAATCTCAGAGCTATTAATTCAAAATCAGAATGCTTCTGCAAATGCTGTTTTAGCTCTACAATTAAAACCAAACTTACCTTTTAACATCGATACAAACTGGCATTTTTTTGATGTTGACAAAAACATTACTGGCAAGGGAAGTATTAGTGGTGATATTCATAAAATTGAATTAAACAACAATATAAACAGCGATAAAGAACCCTTGATAGGTAAAGTAAAAGTTGTTGCCTCACTAGAATTGCGTCAAGATGATCCACATATCGATGCAACAGTATCTTCAGATGAATTGTTTTACAATTTTTCTAACCAGCCACCAATCACCATTCAAACCCATACAAGTACTCTTATTGGGCCACTTGATAATTATAAATTAACATCAAACCTTAACTTCTTTAATGATGAAATAGAGCAAACAGAACTCAGTGTTATAGGACAAGGAAGTTTAAATGACATCGACTTTGAAACATTAAGCCTAAAAAATTCTCTTGGAACAATTAATCTCCCATCAACTCTTAATTGGAACAATGAATTTACTGCAGTTTCTCAATTAGAATTTATTCAATTTAATCCTACGGCCTATTTGCCTCAATGGCCAGGCCTAGTCAATGGAACAGCAAGCCTTACTTCAATAATAGATGAAGATGGTGATTATTCACTTTCAGTTAAAAAAGCGCGTTTTGAGGGCAAGCTTAAACAAAAGGATTTATTAATCATAGGAAATGCAGAAATCAAACCTGATGATATTTTGATTGATGCAGGCCAATTAATCATTGGTGATAATAAAGTGGATTTACAAGCCATTATTAAAAACCAGAATATAAAGGCTGATATCAAAACAGAACTAAATGACTTATCAATCCTCAATAAAAATTCAAATGGAAAGATTAATTCACACTTTAAACTCAATGGAGATATTAACAATCCAAAAATATTTGGCCAAGCAAAAGTTAAAGACTTAAAGTATCAGGGTTATCAAATTGATTCTTTAGATATTGATATTAATGGTGATTGGTTAAATCATATTGTAATCAATTCTATTGCTCAAGGAGTTGATTCAAAAAACAAATCGTTTAACACCATCAATTTGAATTTAATTGGTAACAAGAATAAACATGACATAAATTTGAGTATAGAAGATGAGGCGATTTCTTCAGAATTAACAGCCAATGGAAGTTTTAATGAAGCTTCAAATGAATGGATAGGACATGTTTTGCACAATAATATTGTGTTAAAGGACATCCAAAGCACATGGAACCTTAAAGAACCCATTAAAATAGAATATAAAAAAGACATAGACTTATCCAAAGCTTGTTGGATCAACCAAGATAACAGTGGTGATATCTGCCTTGATTTTGCTATCAGTTCTCAAAATAACAATCATCAAATTAATCTAGAATTAAATAAATTGAATGCTAGATTCTTAAAATTATTTTTGCCCAATGATTTATTAATTAATGGAAATTTAGACGGTAATGCCAAGGCTCATCTTTACGAAGATAATGTTAGTATCGAATCTAATATTGACTTCATTGATGGTGAAATACATTTTTTCAAAGGCTCAAAACAATCCTATAAAACAAAAGTCCTAAAGGCGTCACTATCAGCAATACAAGACAATCAGAACTCGAAAATAAATTCAATTATTAAATTAGATGATGGCACAGAATTAGATTTGAACTTTGAATTATTTAAATCAGCAAATGACCAACTTGAGTTAAAAGGCAATATTAATGGCATGTTTACAAATACCCAATATTTAGCATCGTTATCTGAAGAAATCGATGAAATGAAAGGTGATTTTAATATTAATGGCACGATTCAAGGACCTTTAAATAAACTTAAAACCAATCTTAAAGCTACTCAGACCCATGGTTATTTAATACTTTCTCAGTCAAAAACTAAACTTGAGAATTTAAATTTTGATTTACAAAAAGAACCTGATCAAGACATAGTATTCAAACTCATTGGAACAGCTGGGAAAGGCGAGTTTAGTAGTAAAGGCCAACTGTCTCTAGAAAATACAAGTACGGATGTTTTATGGCAATTAACTGCAGATGTTCAAGGTGACAACATGCGTTTATTAACATTGCCAGAGCTAGAATTAGACATCACTCCAAAGCTTAAAATAAAAGCAGATAATAAAGCAGCATATATCTCTGGAGATATAAATATTCCTTATGCGGTAGTTAATATAAAGCAATTACCAGAATCTGCAATTAGTTCCTCTCCAGATGTGGTTATACACACAGAAAACAAGGGTGAAATTGAAAATTTAGATGATTATCCAATTAAATTTGATGTCGCAGCACACATAGATGACAAAGTAAAAGTTGATGTTTTGGGTTTAAAATCCGATCTACAGGGCGATTTAAGAATTACCAATACCGAGAATTCGATAATCAATGGTTATGGCTCCCTAAAAACAATTGATGGAAAATATACTGTTTATGGTCAAACTCTGGATATTTCAAAGGGTGAATTATTATTTAATGGCCCGGTTGATAATCCGTCACTAGATGTTATAGCCAGTCGAAAATCTATATCTGGGGATGTGACTGCCGGTGTTGAATTGGGTGGTACTGTCAATTATCTGCAATCATCATTGTATTCAGATCCAGTTTTACCTGATTTGGAGATCTTATCCTATATACTATCTGGTCGTGGGTTGAATGAAGAAAGTGATACCAGTTCCCAACAATTGGCCCAAGCTGCCATATTATTAGGACTAAAAAAATCTAGTCCGATTTTTTCTGAAATCCAATCCAGGTTAGGAATTGATGTCTTAACTATTAAAGAAGGTGCTACAGCTAATGAAAGTACAGTTGAAGCAGGAAAACAATTCAATGAAAACTTATATGTGGGATACAATCAAGGTTTATTCAATAGAATAGGGTTTTGGGTTTTAAGATACCGAATTAATAAAGCTTTAAGATTGGAAACAACACAAGGTGAAAATCAGTCAGTCGATTTAATTTATGTTCGCAAGAAAAAATAGTAATGATATTTATTCTTGTTGTTGATTGGGTTTGTATAATTTCTTCAAAATCAATGGAATGGTTGGTGCTTGTATAAACAATGTAAATATAATAACCCCAAAAGCCATAGATTGAATGGTCCACCATCCTTCTATCTCGGTTGGCAATGATAGTGCTAATGCTGCAGTAACTGCACCGCGAGAACCTCCCCAAAACAATATCAGTTTTTCGTTATTTGAAGCTTTGTTTTTAGAAAATGCACTTATGCTTGGTAATAAAACATAAACTGATAACAACCTTATAATGATCACTGAACCTATTGCAATAACCATTGCAAGCCAGCGATCAGCAAACATATTGGCAGTTACTGTGACTCCTAACAATAAAAACAACATAGAATTTGAGAAATAGCTGATGACTTCCCACCAATAATTAATGTATTCTTTGTCTTGAGGGGATACATATTTTTGATGTGCCTTGTTCATAATTAATCCAGCACTCAATACAGCCATCATGCCTGAGACCATTAAGAAATCTTCTGCAATTAAAAATGCTGCATAGGCGATGGCAATGAGTAAAACATTTTCTAGGATTCGGGTTTTAATAATATAACTGAAAAATGTACCTATTAATCCACAAAAAATTCCAAAACAAATGCCACCAAAAAACTGAATTAAAAAGTATTGAGTTTTATCTAACCAACTGATTGAAAAATTGCCAAATCCAGGACCTTGATAAGAAACAGCAATTGAAACAAAAGTTGTAAATAACACCACGCCAATGGCGTCATTAAATAGGCTTTCACCTTCAAGTAAAATAATAGTTCTATTAGGTGTATTCATCCTTTTAAGATTTGAAACAACGGCCATAGGATCAGTTGCTGCCAACAATGAGCCTGCTACCAACGCAGAGTATATCGGAAAACCAGTAGGATGCCCAATTCCCAAATACAGCAACAAAGCAATCAGGATAACAGCAAGCATCATGATTGGCATTGATAAAACAAGTATGGGATATAGAGATTTTAATAACTGTTTTTGATCAATTTTATATGCCGATTCAAAAATAATGATGGGCAAAAATACATAAAAGACCAACAAAGGAAAATTACTGGCTCTAATCCCTGTATCGTATCCAAAATTAACAACTATTTCTGAACCAAAATATCCCACAACAATGAGAATGGCAACAAATGGCAAACGCAATAATCGAGACAATGGTTCAGCCAATAAACTGGCAAGGATCAGGACTACTAAAGATAAAATAAAGTTTTGAATAATCATATAATCATTGTACCTGAATTGATTTTTAGATGTGAATTATGATTTTATTTGGGTAATTAAATAAAAACTATTATGCGATTGATTAGTATTTTTAATATTGTTATGCAATTATAATAGAGTCCTTTGCATAACTCTGGGACGATGAAAAAAAGAATGATAAAAGCTTCAATCAAGGAAAAAATGAGTCAAATAGCCCGCTATTTGCGAGTTTTTTAACGATGAATGGAGCTTTTAGCAACTTTTTTACACGTTCCACGGGTTGTGCAAAGGCCTCTAATAGAATCAATGGTATGAAATACACATCTGTACTGGAACAAATATGAATCTAAATATTTACTATGTGCCCAAAGACCATGATAGACCGCAATGATAGGAGAGTACCCATGGGCAAGAAAATACTAGTAACAGGCAGTGCAGGTCATTTGGGTAAGGCCTTGGTGCGAACCTTAAGAAATCAAAATCACGATGTGGTTGGAATTGACATAATCGAATCTGATTTTACCGATCATGTTGGATCAATTGCAGATCGCGATTTTGTTAGAAGTTGCATGCAGGGTGTTAAATTTGTTATTCACTCCGCAACTCTACATAAACCTCATGTGGCAACACACAGCCGACAGGACTTTATAGATTCCAATATTACAGGCTGCTTAAATTTACTTGAAGAAGCAACAAATGAAAATGTTAAATCATTTGTATTTACTAGTACAACGAGCACTTTTGGCGATGCATTAAGACCAATTGATGATGAACCTGCTGTGTGGATTACAGAAGATGTCAATTGTATTCCAAAAAACATCTACGGAATAACCAAAGTAGCTGCAGAAAACCTTTGTCAACTGTTCTACAGAAACAATCAACTGCCTTGCATCATATTAAGAACTTCTCGCTTTTTCCCAGAAGAAGACGACAACTCTAGTATCCGTTCAGGGTTTGAAGATATAAATGCCAAGGTCAATGAAATGTTATACAGAAGGGTTGATTTAGAAGATGTGGTTAGTGCACATTTATTGGCCATGGAAAAAGCGCCTCAAATAGGATTTTCTCGTTATATTATCAGTGCTACAACCCCTTTTACAGAATCAGATCTATCAGAACTACGTATTAATCCACATAATGTAGTCAGGCGTTTAATACCAGCTTTTGTAGATGAATATAGACGGTGTGGTTGGAAAATGTTCCCATCAATTGATAGGGTATATGTTAATGACAAGGCAAGAAATGAACTTGGGTGGCAACCCAAAAATAACTTCAAAGAAATTATAAATAAGTTAAAAAACAACTTAGAACCATTTAGTGAGTTAACAAAGACTATAAGTATAAAAGGGTATCATGCAGAACAGTTTAAGGATGGTCCTTACCCCGTAGATAAGAGCATTAAATAAAATGTATAATACTCAAAGCCACCACATCCTAAATAAAAAAGAATGTGGTGGTGGGTTTATGAGTTTAATTACTATTATTCAAAACCGTTTTGGAATATATCGTCTGGAACTACACCTGAAACACTCAATCGTTCAAACACAAAAGTGCCTAAAGGGATGCCATTTGGAAACGGAGAAGTGACTATTTGCTCAATTGGATCTCTTGGATTTGTATTGGCTCCAGCATTATTAAAACTATCACCATCCTGAGTTCCTGCATCATATGGGAATAAATCTACAGTATAATTTTGTCTCCAGACACCATTTTCACGTAAATCTAGATCATGTACACCAACAAACCAATCAGGACTAGGAGCTATCATCGTGACCATGCTAAATAAAGGATGCGAATTACTAACAGTCATTTCGATTTCAATACTATCGACATTTCCTGCACCAGCACCATTTACTCGACTCTCCGTTCCACCACTATTGAGTACCGTATCAATTTCAGTATTTAATATACTGGTGCCACCAGTCTCAGCCATTTGTTCAATGCCATTAGTAGCAATACCACCAACATCCCAAATTTGTCCAGCTACATTATGCGTATTTCCAACAAGTGGAGAAAAATGCGCACTGCCACCAGGGAAATCAATGGGGTGATCTGTAGAATTCCAATCGGCATTAAATGTGACACGGTATTTGGCTAGATATTCATATCTGTCTTGATCACTGTTATTACTTCTAAAAGCACCCCAAGTTGCAGATTCAATTGATGCAGCTTCAATTTGTGCAACAGAAGGGTTATTAGATGCAAAAATGGTATTAACTGCATGAACTGTCATCACATAGTTGCCAGTTCCAGGAGGGCAGGGACCTCCATATCTTCTTTGTCCAAAATTCGAAAGTCCTTCAGTACCAACATCAACTGGTTTTCCCTCTGGAATATGAAACACCGATGGATCAATATTAAACAACTTCCAATGTAAGAAGTTTAAGGTTTCATCATTAAAAATCACTGCAAAACTCATGGTACCTTGAGGTGCATCGCCCCATAATAATTGTGGCGATAGACCACTACTGCCAATCGCATCACAGGTATAATCATCGGGTATTACAGCATTTTCAGGATAACTTGGAATCTCAAGAGTCAATGCATTGGTGTTAAAGTTAACAATGATTGCCAATAAAAAAATGGGGTTTCTCAGTTTCATGTATTTCTCTCTCATGTTGGTAGAATTCTATTTAATATTTCAAGCAATGTATCTTACTTTATCTTGAAATTATTTTATACTTACTACTCATACTTATTTTTACATAAATATAGATTGGATTAGTGTGGTTTATATTTCATTTTTATTATTTTAAACAGTTTTTGCTAAAAGAGAGTATTGGACTTTATAGAAAAAATCTAGTATTCTTTTAGCGAATAAAAAAGAGTAACTAAAGCATGAAACATAATGTACTAATAATATTTTTCTCTATTCTATCAATTGCAGCAAGTGCTGAGCAACCAACTCCTAAGACAATGCGAATTGACTATTTTCATACAGGAAATGCCACGCAGGAGTTATTTAGCCTTGATGAAGTAGTGATTGAACCCAAACCTTGGGCTGGAAACTTAAACAAACAAATAGATACTATACCTCGTGGAAAATATATCTTTGAAGTACGAGATATTGAATCGGGTAAGTTATTGTTTTCAAGAAGTTTTAGTAGTATTTATGGTGAATGGGAAACAACCGGAGAGGCAAGCAAAGTTACCAGAACTTTTCATGAATCATTGCGTTTTCCAGCTCCAAAAAAACCAATTGAAATTCAATTAAAAAAACGCACTTATGTTAAACCATTTCATGAAATTTGGAAGATTGAGATTGACCCAAATCATATGTTTGTAAATAAAGCACAACCTCAATTTGATGGAGAAGTTTTTGCGGTTATGGAAAACGGAGATCCAGCAAACAAGGTGGATTTGCTTATTATGGGTGATGGTTATAGTGTAGGTGAAAAAGCAAAATTTAAAACAGATGTTAAGCGCATGTCAGATGCATTGTTTGCAGCAGAACCTTTTAAATCACGTCAATCTGATTTTAACGTATGGGCAGTATTACCCAATAGCCAGGTCTCTGGCGTGTCCCGTCCATCTACTGGAGTCTACAAAGACACACCTTTACAGTTACGCTATGACATATTTGGCAGTGAACGATATATGCTAACCTTAGATAACAAGTCATTTCGTCAAATCGCCTCTAATGCACCCTATGAATTTGTAGAAATTCTTGCCAATACAAAAACATATGGAGGAGGGGGCATATATGGTTTATACGGCACAACAATGGCCAATAACGATTGGTCTGAGTATGTGTTTGTCCATGAATTTGGTCACCACTTTGCAGGCCTTGCCGATGAGTATTACACCTCACCAGTTGCCTATAGTGCCTCTCCAAAGCTTGATGAACCCTATGAGCCCAATGTTACTGCAAATACCGACAGAAACACATTAAAATGGAAGGACCAAGTAAAAAAAGAAACACCAATCCCCACAACTTGGGATAAAAAAGCATTCGATGAGCATTCGTATAAATATCAAAAAAAACGTGCTGAAATTCGAAAACAAAAGTTACCTGAATCGGTAATGAGTGCTTTGTTTCAAGAAAATGCCGAGTTTGAAACTAATCTTTTTGGTAAAAATAAATACCGCAATGATATTGGCTTATTTGAAGGCGCTAATTACACAGCCACTGGCTATTATCGTAGCCAACAAAATTGCATCATGTTTACCCGCATAGAAGATTTTTGCCATGTTTGCAGCCATGCAATTGAGGAAACCATAGACATGTATACAGATACTAAGAACTGATTTTATAATCAATTCAGCCTTTCCATTAACATATGGTTAGGCTGAATTGCTGGTTTTGTTTAGATTTAAGGAACGAAGAGTTACTTAATATTCCATCAAATCTCAGTGACCACTACTGGCTTTTGACATAAAATCAAAAAGAGCATCATCTATTCCATGATCCAACCGTGCCTGTGGCTCATTGTGCATTAAATCATTAAAAGCTTGCGTACGCATTTCATCACCATCAGTAAGTTTATGAACTATATCGTTCCAATGTTTCATTAAATTTTGCACTTTTTTTGACTGAGGATTCGTTCCAGATAATAATTCACTCTTCATAGATTTGACCCATTGATTCCAAGTCTCTTCATTGTTTTGTTCTGATTTATTATCATGATCATTGTCGTGCATTTTATCAATGTCACTTTGTTTAAAATATTTTTCATACATCATCATTGTTTCCATAGTTTTAAATAGATAGTTATCCAAACTTTCAGGGTTGATGTCATCAGAATCCAAATAAACCAATAATTTAGAGGTTCTGCTTTCGAATTTTTCAATCAAAGAACGTTTTAATTTCAAACTTTCTAATTGATCTTGCAACTGTTTTTTTAATTTGTTGATATCATCATTAATTAATGATGACATATCAGAAATTTGAACGCCTAAAAATCGCATATTACGAATTTGTTGTAAACGAATGAGGTCTACTTGTTCATAGAGACGATGTCCTGCATCAGAACGTGAAATAGGTCCAATTAAACCTTTTTCTTCATAATAATGCAGTGTTCTTGCAGTAAGCCCTGTTTTTTTAATTAAATCGCCAATTTTCCAACTCAATTTATAATGCCCTTAATCATTTGTTATTATGAAGTATATATGCTCACCTAACGTAAGGTACAAGAACTACTTTACAATTTTTCAAAATTAACAGTTTAATTAATGTTTTCCTCAAAACCATTCTTAAAAATTATGTCAGTATATTCATCTGCACCAACATCACTAGGGCCTCTAAAATTTGGAACATCTGGATTGTTAAAAGGGCGTTCGTCTCCTTCGCCATCAATAGGAATCTCATAATCAATACATATATCAATGGCTCCATTGTCTTCACTAGATAAATGAAAGTCACCATTGGCTGCATCTACAAAGGTTATAGCTTGAAAAAAAACATCTGTACCTACTGGAGGGGGGAGGTTAGTATTCACACATTCTGCAGTCACAGGTAATGAACTGGCAATTCTAATTGCAGACTCAGCAGTTTCAGAATTTATTATTGTAGCCCTAACTGTCAAATTAGAATCATTTTGTGATCTAAATGTTGATACTGTTTCATTGTTATTAACAAATGTACTATGTAAAGTATTAATACTTGCATTGTTATTCACCATAATCACATTATTATCACTAAAGCCATCTGTGCCATTATTGCCATTTTTAAAAAAAGTGGCATTTTGAATAGTTGTATAACTTGGATCACTGGTGGTATAAATTGCAGTACCATTGTCTGCACGATTTCCCTCAAAGTAAGCAGTTTCTATGATTCCATAACCTCCATTTGTAAAATACATTCCACCACCATTTCCATTGCTATTACTTGCATAATTATCAATGATTTGATTGCATTTGTAATCTGACCAGCAAGTATCATTTTGTCGTCGTGCGGAAACAAATGAACCATTTTGAGCATAAATGCCGCCGCCATTACCACCAGATTCATTCCCCTTTATCAAAGAACCAAGTAAAACCACTGCATCTTCATCAGTTTCGGTGTAGATACCACCTCCATCACCAATACCATCATTATCGCTGTCAGCTTCATTGCTTATAACAGATCCAAACGAGCTAGAAAAACTATTAGCGCTTCCAATTTGAATTGTACTGTCCTGAGTAGCAAAAATTCCACCACCATGTATTTTTGCTTTATTTTCATAGATTCCTTTTTCTGCATCATTATTTTCAGATGATCCACTCCATTCATTCACTACACATCCGAATGCATAAATCCCACCTCCAGAACCCTCTGTTGTATTGCGTTTAATACTTGAATTATCACGAATTATCACAGAACCATTTTCACAAAAAACACCGCCACCACCAAGGGTTTCGCTAGTGCTTAAGTTATTGTTTATTTGAGATTTATTGCTCAATGCTAATATTGGTCTATCTTCAAAGGGAGTATCAGATGTAGTCCCAATATAGACACCACCTCCGACAAAACCCTCATTTAAAGCCACAGTTGTATTGTCAATGTTTAATATGTCATTAGAAGAGGCCATTGTAATTCCACCTGCAGGAATAAAACCAGCACCAGTTCCGTTAACTAATAACATGTTTTTTATGGTTACAAATTTTCTTTCAGATGATGCTAGAACTATTATAACTGGTGCATCCGATAGGTGTCCTGAGACTGCGGATTGCACAGTAATATCAATTGATGCTAAAGAACAGCTTGTATATTTACCATCAATCAATACATTATTATTAGTGCTAGGCACAATCAGGTTTTCATTGTACTGCATAGCATTTGAGACAAAAATGTCTGTGGCTCCTGAGTCCATAGCAGCTTGAATACTATCAAAATCGCAGTTACTATCTGCATTTGGACCTACAAAAGCCACGGTGCCGGCCAATGTTTTGAGGCTTATTATTAATAAAGCCAAAATTAGTGTTTTAAAATTTTTCACGGTGATTTCCTCATAGGGTTATTGGGTTTTTAATCCTCTAGAAATCAATACGAAAAAAACCTAGCAAATATGACATGTAAAATATATTTAAATTAATATCATTTAGAGTAGGGCATTCATCAGAATCAAATAATATCTAAATTCTGTCTCTTATACACATCTGACGCTGCCGACGATCTACTCTGTGT
>CAJXVJ010000020.1 GCA_913061105.1 uncultured Alcanivoracaceae bacterium
TCTTTTAATTGTGTAAAAGAAAATCTTTATTGTTAATAGTTAATCTGAATCCATGGCTACACGAAAACCAACACTATTGAGTCTGGTATCATCTTTCATTAAACCACGGCTAGTAGAAGTGAGGTCTTCTGGCATGTTGCCGCCACTGCCGCCTCGGACTGTAAATTGTGTACAGCCATTTGGCTCCCATGGCAGATTATCAGAGGGTGCACCAAAGTAATTCACATGCCAACAATCGGCTGTCCATTCCCAGACATTGCCATGCATATCATACAATCCAAAGGCGTTAGGTGAATAGTTTTTAACTGCGTTAATGATATTGTTATCAACACCTGTGGTACACCCAATACAACTGGCATTGTTGTTTCCGACATCATCTCCCCAACTATAAACGGTTGTTGTTCCTGCTCTGGCAGCATATTCCCATTCTGCTTCTGATGGCAACCGATATTTTCTAGAATATTTGTCATTTAGCCATTTTAAGTATTGATTGATATCATCCATATTGACGCGCATAACGGCTTGGTTGTCTCTAATTAATCCATCATTAACAGGAATATGTGTACATACTTTGTCAGCTAAGCAGGCATTCCATTGAGCAAAAGTCACTTCTGTTTCACTAATGATAAACTCAGATATTGTGACATTGTGTGGGGGTTTTTCATTGGCTTTTCCAGTATTGCTGCCCATCATGTAATTGCCAGCGCCAATAACTATCATTTTAGGACAATCCTCACAATCAGAAAAAGTTTCGCCATCCTGTCTACCTGGCCATTTTTCTTCTGAATTCAATAAAAACAGAATGGTCTTGGTTGGTAACCCATTTTGCTCAAGATTTTTTAGTTTTTGATAGGCCTTTATTGCATTTTTAGATGCTCTGTCTAAATCTCCGTCCGTTTTTATGTCTTTAAATTTTAATTTCTTTAAAGCCAACTGAATGTCTTGGTTGAGTTTTTTCTTTTCTGCGTATATACGATTCAGTTTATCTTGTTCTTGTTGAACAGTAAGAGCAATGGCTTGCTCTTCTTCTTGTTTCTGAATTATTAATAAATCGCTCTTGGTTTGTTCAACTGATTTAATTTCTGCTATCAAGTCTGGAACTTGGCCTATATATAAACCATTGGGGTGATTCAATTGGTAATCTTGGTAACCTTTGATTGTGTTAAGGCTGAGTGCATCTTTCCAAGCTTTTTCATCACCACTGTTAAGCTCCTTGAGTAACTCTTTTAAAAGTGGAGCATCAACAACGCCTGTGACTATCATTTGTCTTTTCTTTTCAAACAATTTAATGCTTTCGAGAGTCCTGGTATCTAGTTCCCCACTTTCAGAGACTTTATAGTTGAGTTTGTTTAATATTTGTTGAACTTGTAGGGTTAAATCACGCTGTTGTTGTTCTTGCTGTTGCATAAGTAGTAGGTCTTGCTCTTTTTGATTAGCAATTTCAATCTGTTCTTGTTGGTATTTTAAGTAAAAATCATAACCAAAAAAACCTCCAACAGACAGTATACCCAATACCAATATAACCATTAAAAATTTTACAGTACCGCTTTTCTTTTCTCTGTTAAGTTCTACACTCTTAACGTTTATTCTGGTTTGTTCATAAGGATCTAAACTGGTGCGAGCAGATATAGGTCTGTCACTTTTTTTGCTACTGATATTGCTTGATTTACTGGCATAAATAGGAATTTGACTGGGTTGCCATTTTTTTGATTTAATTTTTTCTGTAAATTCTAAATCAGTCCAAGTTGATGACCATTCTGATAAGCTTTGTGGTCTGTCATCTACTTGTAATTCTAAACCTTTGTCTATGGATTTTAAAAAGGCAGATGAATTGCTACGTAGACTTAATTTTTCTATGGTATCATCATGTAAACGGTTCATGATATCAGGAGGTTTTTTTCCAGTCAGACATAAATACGCAACTGCTGCTAGTGAATAGATGTCAGACCATGGCCCAATTGTTCCTTCGCTGCTGTATTGTTCTAACGGTGCATAACCAGGTGTAATTATGGTGGTTACTTTACGACTTTTTGTCCCTATGGCCTGTCTGGCAGCTCCGAAGTCAATTAAAACTGGGGTACCATCAAGTCTAAACATGATGTTATCAGGTTTTATATCCCTGTGGAGTATTCCATCATTATGAACCAATTGTAACCCATGGACTAACGAAGAAATAATCTCCATTAATTGCTTTTCTGGCATGTGTGATTCTTTTGAAACTTGGTCTACAAGACACCCACCTTCACAATATTCCATGACAATATAGGCAGTTCCATTGGCCTTAAAGAATCGGTAAATTCTGACGATATTAGAGTCTTCAAATTTTGCAAGAGTCTTGGCTTCATTTAAAAAGGCATTCAGTCCCCAATCATATACAGATTCTGAAGATGAGCTTTTTGCGACTATTTTTGAATCGTCTTTACGAACGGCATGCTCACTGGGCATGTACTCTTTGATGGCGACTTGTTTCTCAAGATTTGTATCGAATGCCAAATAAGTGAGTCCAAAGCCGCCTTCGCCAAGTAATCTCTCTATTCGATATTCGCGTAGCATGTAATCGGTTTTTAATGCATGCAGTGCCATGAAGTATAAAATGTCTCATTAATTATAGGTAAGTCTATGATAACACTTTATTATTCATAATCTACATTATCAGTTTAATAGAGTCACAATTTTAAAATATTGCCTTGAAAAATATCATTAAGGCCGTTAATGATTCAGTTCTGGTAAATTTTTATACTGTTCTAATGCCTCAGGATTGGCCAATGCATCTGTATTGGTTACAGCTCTGTGATGAATAACATTACGCACGGCAATTTCAACGATCTTTCCACTCAATGTTTTAGGGATGGCTGTGACTTGTATGATTTTTGCAGGCACATGTCTGGGTGTTGTATTGGTTCTGATTGTTGTCTTAATTTTCTTTGCCAAATCATCATCCAGAATGATGCCATTATTCAGAATGACAAACAGTACCACCCGGACATCATTGTCCCAGTCTTGACCAACTGCTATGCTTTCAATCACTTCTGACATGTTATCTACTTGACGGTAAATTTCCGCTGTACCAATGCGCACACCACCTGGATTAAGTGTTGCATCAGAGCGCCCATAAATGGTTAATCCATTGTTTTTGGTAATCTTAGCCAAATCGCCATGACACCAAATGTTGTCAAACTTATCAAAATAAGCATTTTTGTATTTTGTATTGTCTGCATCATTCCAAAATTTAACTGGCATGGCAGGAAACGCGTTCATGCAGGAGAGTTCACCCACTTCATCAAACACACGTTGGCCTGTATCATCTAATATAGCGACATCTAAACCCAATCCTAAGCACTGTAATTCGCCTTTATAAACAGGAAGAGCTGGGTTACCTAAGGCAAAACAGGAACAAATATCGGTGCCACCAGAAATTGATGACAAGCAAACATCTTGTTTCCACTGGCCATAAACGTAATCATAATTTTCTGGCATCAATGGTGAACCTGTAGAAAAAACAGTGGTTAATTTGTCAAAATTACGACCCGCTTTAGGAATTATATGTGCTTTTTCTATGGCTGAGATCCATTTGGCACTGGTACCGAAATGGGTTATATCATTGTTATCAACTAAGTCTAGTAAACGGTTTCCATCTGGATAGAAAGGTGAACCATCGTATAAAAACAATGACGCTCCAGTGGTTAATGTAGAGACCATCCAATTCCACATCATCCAACCACAGGTTGTAAAGTAAAATAATTTATCATTTTCACTGACATTGCCATGCAGAACCATTTCCTTTTTGTGTTGCAGTAAGATACCTCCAGTACCATGCACAATGCACTTGGGTTTTCCTGTTGTTCCTGATGAATAAAGTATATACAAAGGATGGTCAAAATCTACAGCTGTAAAATTTACCGATGTATTGCTGTTGTTTAAGGCAGCATCCCAAGAGGTAAAATTATCATTAATCCATTGGTTGTTAGTAAAATTTATCACCACAACTGTTTCTATCGATTTGATTTTGCTGACTATGGTTTCAGCTTTTTTAATACATCCATGGGTTTTTCCGTTATAAAAATAACCATCTGCTACGAACATGAGTTTTGCTTCGACTTGTCCAAACCTATCTACAACGCCTTCAAATCCAAAGTCCGGTGAAGTTGATGTCCAAATAGCCCCAATGGATGTAGTGGCAAGCATGGCAATGATGGTTTCGGTTATATTTGGAAGGAATCCAGCCACAACATCGCCTTTGACTATGCCTTGATTAATAAGAAAATACTGTAATTTAGCTACCTGAGTATATAACTGGTTGTATGTAATAGAAGTCTTGTTGCCTGTTTCGTCTTCAAATTCAATCGCTGTTTTATTATTGCGGTGTTTTAAAATATTTTGCGCGTAATTTAAGTGGCCACCAACAAACCATTTGGTATCCACTTTATGCGGTGTCTGCTTGAGAGTTTGACTGGCTGGATTGATAAAGTCAATTTCACAGTATTCAACCAGGCTTTCCCAAAAATCCTCACACCTATGTATAGAAAAATCATGAAGTTGCTTATAATTGTTTATATCAACGTCATAATTATGATTAATATGGTTTTGAAATTAGTTATGTTCAATTCACTGATTTGTGATTTTTTAGGTTCCCAAATAGGCATAATTTTTGTTGTTGATAAAAATCCACTATTTTAACGAGTGTCAATACATTTAGCAATGTTCAGTTGAGAGTGTTGAATTATTAATTGAATCAACAGATTGAATGACAAATCACACTAGAAGTCGTTATAATGTACAACATTTTTAAATGGCAGAGTAATATTTAATGACACGAGAATCGATGGAATTTGATGTAATAATCGTCGGTGGCGGCCCATCTGGCTTATCAGCTGCAATCAAATTGGCACAGATTTCACAGGAGAAAGGCAAAGACTGGCAAATTGCTTTGGTTGAGAAAGGCTCCGAAATTGGCACACACATTATTTCAGGTGCGGTTGTAGAACCTACTGCACTCAATGAATTGTTTCCAAACTGGAAAGAATTGGGCGCACCGATGACTACTGCGGTCACCAATGATGAGTTTTATTATTTTCGCTCTCAAGAAAAATCTATTAAAGTGCCACATATGTTAATTCCTAGTCCGATGAAAAATGATGGGAACTATATCATTTCATTGGGTAATTTGTGCCGTTGGTTAGGTGAACAAGCAGAGAATCTGGGCATTAATATTTTTCCAGGTTTTCCAGCAACAGAAATAATATTCGATGACAAAAGTCAAGTCAAAGGCGTGATTACCCAAGACATGGGCCTTGATAACAAAGGAGAGCAAAAAGGAAGCTTTGAAGCAGGTTACGAGTTATTAGCCAAACACACCATATTCTCAGAAGGTTGTCGTGGTCATTTAGGAAAACAATTAATAGAAAAATTTAATTTAGATGCAGACTCTGACCCACAACATTATGGTTTAGGCATTAAAGAAATCTGGCAAATTGATGATGAAAAATCAAACCCAGGAAAAGTCGTTCACACACTGGGCTGGCCGATGAATAACCACACTGAAGGTGGTGGGTTTTTATACCATGTTGAACAAGGAAAAGTGTCTTTAGGCTTTATCACCGCTTTAAACTACGACAACCCATATTTAAGTCCTTTCGAAGAGTTTCAAAGATGGAAACACAATCCAGTTATAAAGAATGTCATTGAAAATGGTAAAAGAATTTCTTATGGTGCCAGAGCCTTAAATAAAGGAGGCTTGCAATCATTGCCACAATTAGAAATCCCTGGTGCATTATTAACCGGTTGTGAAGCTGGCTTTCTAAATCCTGCCAAAATAAAAGGCACTCACACCGCTATGAAAACAGGCATGATTGCAGCTGAAAGCATCGCTGATAACTTAATGCTAGAAGACAGTGATAATGTATCAACAGAATACACCAGTAATATTCAAAGTTCATGGGTTTATACTGAATTAAAAAGGGCTAGAAATTTTGAACCCTCTTTAAATAAATTTGGTACTTTTTTTGGGGCTGCATTTACATTTATAGATCAAAATATTTTTAGGGGTAAAATGCCATTTACCTTGCACAATAAGAAACCCGATTATGCTTGTTTGAAGCCAGCTTCAAGTTGCAAAGAGATAAAATACAACAAACCAGATAATAAAATTAGTTTTGATCGCCTTTCATCTGTATTTCTATCTAGTACCAATCATGAAGAAGATCAACCCTGTCACTTGCAACTAAAAGACAGTGATACTCCAATTAAAATTAATCTACCACAATGGGATGAGCCTGCTCAAAGATATTGTCCAGCAGCAGTCTATGAAGTTGTTGAAGAGAACAATTCCAAGTCTTTTAGGATAAATGCACAAAACTGTGTACACTGTAAAACCTGTGACATAAAAGACCCTAGCCAAAATATCACTTGGGTAACACCAGAAGGTGGTGGCGGCCCAAACTATTCAAATATGTAAAAATTATGAAAACACTATTTCAATCATTAGTAATATTGACAGTATTATTCGTTTCATTAACAGTTTCAGCGCAAAAACAAAATAATTGGGTTGAAATTGGAGAGGGTTCTTATGACCACGGGTTCATATATCCCTATAAAATTAAATTGTTTGTGCCAATAGGCGAAAGAAATATTGCAGATTTTAAAGAAGGCTTGCTGCCCATGAAGTTTAGCCTGGACTGGTTGTCAATCAAGTTAACCAAAGACAAAGTTAAAAAGATATTTTTTAGTCAATTAAAAGATAATTTTGACGATAAAGAAACTTTTGATTTGTATTATTATGTTATTCAACAATTTTTAAAAACTTTACCTAGCATTAAAAAACATGACAAATGGTCTTTTGAATATTATCCAGATGAAGGCACTAAGTTGTATATTGAGAACAAAAATATTCACCACATTGTTGGTGCAGAACTTAACCGAGCATTGATTCAATCGTGGATTAATAAAAATCCAATGTTGACTTCAAACTTATTTAATCGATTATTAAAGGTACAATAAAATATGAAATTAGTATTATCACTTATTATGTTAATTGGGCAATTTAGTGTTCTTGCAAAGACAACACCTACTGGCACACTTAACGGAACAAAAGACGAAAGGCATGTGGTTTATGCTCTGACAAATGCACATGTGTTTGTAGATAAAGACACTGAATTAAGCGGTGCCACATTGTTGATAAAAGACAATAAGATATTAAACGTTGGCAAAGACATAATTATTCCAAAAAATGCAACAATTAGAGACATGCATGGAGCCAATATATATCCAGGGTTTATATTGATGGACAGTGATTATGGTTTGTCTGAATTACCTAAAAAAACACCTTTTGATTGGGGTGCATCAGAAGTATTGGACACCACAACAAAAGGTCCTTTTAATACCAATGAGGCCATTAAGGCATCTTACAATGCTGTTTCTGACTTTCATCATGATAAAGAAAAAGCTAAAGCTTTAAGAAAATTGGGTTTTAGTTCGGTCTTGTCATCGAAACACGATGGTATCATGCGTGGGACATCAGTTTTGCTCAGTTTAGATGACGAGTCTGATCACCAAAGTATCATAACTTCTCAAGCAGCATTTCACTTGTCATTTGATAAAGGCACTTCTAAACAAATATACCCTGTATCATTGATGGGATCATCGGCTCTATTGCGTCAAACTTGGTTAGATGCCGAATGGTATGGAAATGGCAAAGCAGATTATACTGATTTGGATTTAAAATCAATTAACCAAAACAAATCAAAACCACACATATTTACAGTCAACTCTTGGCAAACAGCCTTATTGGCCAATAAAGTAGCTAAAGAATTTAATAAGAATATCGTCATTAAAACTTCAGGTGATGAATACAAGCACATTGATGCCATAAAAAACTTAAACCGCAGTTTAATTGTGCCTCTGGTATTTCCAGAAGCATTAGATGTCAGTGATGATCTAGATTCATGGAATGTATCATCAGAAAAATTAATGGAATGGGAGGCTGCACCTTATAATCTTTATTACCTAAATAAAAACAACATCGAGTTTTCAATCATTCCTAATAAACAGAAAACCTTTCTAAAAGATTTACGCAAAGCTGTTGGAAAAGGGTTGCCCAAAAAAGCAGCATTGGCAGCATTAACATCCACACCTGCCAAATTATTATCTAATAAAGAACTTGGTCACTTGAACCGTGGTGCGAACGCCAATTTTATTATTACGAATGGAGATATTTTTGAAAAAGAAGGAAAGATTGCAGAAAACTGGGTAGCTGGCAAAAGATTTGTTATCACTGAGTTGCCAAAAATCAATACAGGAGCATATCAATTAAAAATTGCAGATACAGTTCATGAATTAAATATTGAGAACAAAGATGGAAAACTCAAGTTAAAGAATACAGTTGAAGACAGTAAAATGGAATACAAAGCCTCAATGGACAATGGATTTGTTAGATTCGAAATAAAAGATGAAATGAAAACACAGAAATTGTTGGGATTAGTTGAACACAATTCATTCAATCATATTATGGGACAACAGCCGATTTGGTCTGTTACAAGAGTATCTGACATAATAAGCAAGGAAGAAAGTGCTGATAGTGTGGCAAAAGAAGGAGTATCTGCTTCTAAAGATAAAACCAAAAAAACAGAATCTAAACCAGATGTTGCCCCTGTCATCGCAAAACCTTTCTCACCTTATGGTTTAATAAAACCCAATCAAGCCAAATCATTTTTAATTACAAATGCTACGGTTTGGACCAATGAAAAGGAAGGAATATTAAAAGAAAATGATGTCTATATCAAGAATGGCAAGATTTCTAAAATTGGTAAAAATTTAAAAGTTAAGGCAGAACAAACCATAGATGGAACTGACATGCATGTGACTGCCGGAATAATTGACGAGCATTCACACATTGCTTTGTTATCTGTTAATGATATTATGACGAATTCATCAATGGTTCAAATGGAAGATTCATTAGATTCAGATGATATCAATATTTATCGGAACTTAGCCGGTGGTGTCACGGCCGCTCAATTGTTACATGGTTCAGCCAATCCTCTGGGAGGGCAATCTGCTTTGATTAAAATGAGATGGGGTGCTACCAGTGATGAATTACTGATTAAAGGTGCAGATAAATTTATTAAGTTTGCATTGGGTGAAAATGTAAAAAGATCGTCTTCACAGAATTCAATCAGGTATCCATTAACAAGAATGGGCGTTGAACAAGTCTATAGAGATGCATTTACCAATGCTTTAGAATATGAAAAGCAATGGAATGATTACAATAAATTAAGCAAAAAATTAAAAAAACAAACCAATGCCCCAAGGCGCGATTTAATGATGGATGCCACGTTAGAAGTTGTAAACCAAGAGCGTTATGTCACTTGTCACTCATATGTTCAATCAGAAATTAACATGTTAATGAAGGTTGCCAATGATTATGATTTTACGGTTAATACCTTTACTCATATACTAGAAGGCTACAAAGTTGCAGATAAAATGTTAGAACATGGCGTGGGCGCATCAACATTTGCCGATTGGTGGTCTTACAAATGGGAAGTAAATTATGCCATTCCATATAATGCATCAATTATGACTAAAGTAGGTATCACAACAGCCATAAATTCTGATAGTTCAGAAATGTCCAGAAGGCTAAATCAAGAAGCAGCAAAATCTATTAAGTATGGTGGTCTATCTGAGGAAGAAGCTTTAAAACTGGTTACACTTAACCCAGCTAAACTCTTACATTTAGATGAAAATATGGGCAGTATAAAAGTGGGCAAAGATGCCGATGTGGTTGTTTGGACAGATAATCCTATGAGTATTTATGCAAAAGCAGATAAAACTTTCGTAGATGGTAAGCTTTTGTTCGATAGAGATAAACAAGCAGAAATTGAATCGCTAATCGTAGAAAATAGAAATAGAATTATTAACAAAATGAATAAAACTGATGGTCCTAAAATGCCATCAATGAGCAAACCAAAGAAACAAATGCATTGTGACAGTTTGACAGGTTACGAATACTTAATGGGAGCAATACAATGAGAAATATACTACTAACCCTATCATTCTTGTTACTGGCCACAATTGTAAGTGCATTGCCACCAAAACCTGCTCCAAAACAAACCGCTGAAGTGGTTTACCATAATGCTACTATTCATTTAGGCAATGGAGAGGTAATGAATGGTGCAACGATTGCTTTTGACAATGGCGTTATTACACGTATTGGTTATTTCAAAATGAAATGGCAAGAAACTGATATCGATCTTAAAGGTAAACATATTTATCCTGGTTTTATTTTACCCAATACCAATCTAGGTATCAGCGAAGTTGGGTCGATTAAAGCCACCAGAGACAGCAGAGAAGTAGGGCAGATGAATGCAAACGTAAGAAGTATTAGTGCTTACAATACAGATTCAGAGTTGCCTCCTACATTAAAGTTTAATGGGGTATTATTGGCTCAAACAACGCCAGAAGGTGGTCTTATTAGTGGTTTATCATCAGTGGTTCAACTTGATGCTTGGAATTGGGAAGATGCTGCAATAGTGATTGATGATGCTGTTCATGTTAACTGGCCCAGTGCAAAAAGAGCCCGTTTTGATTATTCAACTTTTACAATGAAAGTCGAAAAGAATAAAAACTATGCTAAACAATTGGTTCAAATTAAATCTTTGTTTGAAGATGCAAAATTAGGTGTATACATACAAAACAATAAGGTTAATTTAAAGTTAAAAGCAGTAACTCCTGTATTTTCTGGTAATAGAAAAGTTTATATTCATACTAACAACCCAAAATCTATCATTGAATCGATTAACTTTTTTCAAAAAATGGGAGTAGAAAATATAGTACTAGTATCCCAACAGGGTGCTTTACCTGTTAAAGGGTTTATTAAAGAAGCTGGTGTTCCCGTTATTGTTAGTTCTACTCATGCTATGCCTAAAAGAGATGATAGCTCTGTTGATGCAGGTTATACAACAGCCATGAAACTACACAATGAAGGAATTCTTACTGCACTTGGTTATTCAGGGACCATGAGTGCTCGAAATTTAGCATTTATTGCTGGGACTTTGGTTGGTTACGGATTAGACAAGGAACAAGCTTTAAAATTAATCACTTTTAACACAGCAAAAATCCTTGGCATAGATAAATCTTATGGAAGTCTTGAAGTGGGCAAAAGCGCCACATTGATTGTAACTGAAGGTGATGCACTAGATATGCGTGGAAACGTATTGAAAGCTGCTTATATTGATGGCAGAAAACTTGACCTAAATGGTAGGCAGCAAGAACTAGATCAACGCTTTTTAGAAAAATATGGTATGTAATAGAGTTTTGAACAACTCTATTTAAATAAAATCAGGCTGGCTTTTGCAAATATCAAGATTTTGATTAAAATACAGCCTGCTTTAATTTGATGAAATAATATGCTCAATAGAATCATACTACATTATGCGGAATTGACCTTAAAAGGATGCAACCGCAATACGTTTGTAAAAAAATTACGTATCAACGTTCGCAATAAAATTAAATCTATGGGGCATATCTGGGACGTGGTTACGATTCATGATCGCATGTTCATCGAAGTCCCAGATGATTATACTGGAGATATTGATGCCATTGCAGAAAAATTGGCTGATATACCAGGTGTTGCATGGCTAAGTAGGGTTTATTGGTTTTCAAATAAAAAATATGATTTCTTTGAATACAAACCTGATTTGTCTGAAATTGATACATTAATAGAAAAACTGGCCATTGAAACCTATGAAAAAGACAAATCCTTTGCAATAAGAGTTAAACGTTCAGATAAACGTTTTTACCAAACTTCTAGTCAATTAGAAATACAATTGGCAACAGTAATATTAAAAAACACCGAATGGAAAACAGTTAATCTTAATACTGCAGACCAGTATTTTTATGTAGATATCTCTTCGCGTGGCATTTCTGTACATACCAACCGTATAAAAGCCATTGGTGGCTTACCCGTGGCGTCAACTGGCCGAATCATGTGTTTATTATCAGGTGGATTCGATTCACCAGTTGCGGCCTATTTAATGGCAAAACGCGGTTGTAATGTTGATTTTATTCACTTTACAGCCAGTAATATCCAAGCCAGCAAAATTGAAGATTACAAAGTCTCAAAAATTGCCCAAAATCTTAGCCAATACTGCGGAAAAGTTCGCTTATATTTGGTGCCATATACACATATTGACTTGGCGTTAATGGATAAAAACCTAGATTATGATTTGATATTGTTTCGAAGGTTTATGGCAAGGGTTGCTGAAAAGTTGGCTGACTCATTGTTTGCTCAGTGTTTAGTTACAGGTGATAACCTTGGACAAGTGGCCTCTCAGACGATGGAAAATGTTGTCAGTATGACGAAATCAATTGATATGCCTGTTCTGCGCCCTTTGTTAACCTACAACAAAGAAGAAATAGTAGAAGTGTCTCGCAAATTGGGTTTGTTTGATTTAAGCACAGAACCTTATAAAGATTGTTGTGCACTCATCAGTAATTCACCAAAAACCAAATCTGAGCACAATAAACTGGTTCACATCGAAGAAACCTTTTTATCAGAGTATGGTGCACTAATAGAAGATACTTTGGCAGAAAAACAAGTCATAGCGTATAACTTTGGCAATAGAATCCCTTATGTCTGATATAACCATCAGAGATGTACAAGAAAAGGATAACAAAGACTTAATTGACTTAGTTCACCAGACATTGGCAGAATTTGGAGCTGAAAAAGGCGATGGCTTTGCGATGGACGATGATGAATTATTAGACATGCATGCCAGTTATCAATTACCAGGCATGCATTATTTTGTTATTGAAAAGCAAGGAAAAATTTACGGTGGAGCAGGGGTAGCCCCATTAGATGGCGATAATGAAAACAGTTACTGTGAACTCAGAAAAATGTACTTTTCACCAGCATTACGCGGCGATGGTCTTGGCAGGGTCATGATTGATAAATGCATTGAAAAGGCCAAAGAACTGGGTTACAAAGGCATGTACTTAGAAACCATCAACGCCATGAAAATCGCTCAAAAACTCTATCTTAGTCGCGGTTTTGAATACCTAGAACAACGCATGGGTAATACAGGCCATCATGCCTGTGGTGTTTTTATGTTGAAGCAATTGTAAGCGCTTCTAAATATATGCATTAGATATAAGCTTGGTTTGTTCAATTTTTAATTACGGCATACTCAGTATGAATCATTAAATTTTAATGCTAAAATGGCAGTGATTTCAAATTGTTTTAATGCCATGTCCAAAGTGTCAATATTAATGCCAGTCCATTCTGAGGTAGAACTGCCTCTTTATGAAACAACCATTCCAGCGGGTTTTCCATCTCCAGCAGAGGAGTATTTGGGCGATACCATGGATTTAAATCAATACCTAATCAAAAATGCAACGGCTTCTTTTTTTGCCAAAGTCGAAGGCGATTCTATGATCGATGCGGGAATTTTTGCAGGAGACTTGGTGGTGGTTGATCGTTCTATTACGGCCAAAAACAATGACATTGTCATTGCGGCTGTTAATAACGAATTTACCATTAAACGTTTATCAACAAAAAATGGTGTGCGTTTAATGCCTGCCAACAAAGATTACCAAGCCATAGTCATGAGTGGCGAAAATGAATTGATCATATGGGGTGTAGTCACCTCGCTGATTCGCAAGTTTTGAGAAAACAATTAAATACACTCTAATTTTTCCTGTTCAAGATTAGAAGCAACAAATAAACTAAATGATAGCATTATGCGACGTTAACAATTTTTATGTCAGCTGCGAGCGGGTTTTTAATCCCAATTTGTGGCATCGGCCTGTTATTGTCTTGAGTAATAACGACGGTTGCGCGGTGGCCCGATCCGATGAAGTAAAAAACATGGGCGTCAAAATGGGTGCACCCATCCACCAAATATCCGATTTGGTTTCACATGAAAATATTGCCGTTTTGTCATCTAATTATGCTTTATATGGAGACATGTCTAACCGCGCTGTTTCTATTATCGAACAATACAGTGATGACATTGAAGTGTATTCTATCGACGAATCTTTTATTAATTATAAAAATTTTACCCACCTCAATTTAATTCAACATAACCAAAAATTAGTTAAACAGATGAGGCAATGGATTGGCTTGCCTGTCTGTGTGGGTATAGCACCCAGCAAAACCTTGGCCAAAGTCGCCAATCACTTTGCCAAAAAACTGAAAGTAGCGGGCAATGTATTGATGCTCAATAACCCTTATCAACAAACCGAAGCATTGAAACATTTAGAAGTGAAGGATATTTGGGGAATAGGGCGGGCCTTAAGTGCAAAACTCAATGCCATTGGTATATTTAACGCACAACAATTGCGTGACAGTGATATTAAAAACATGCGCCGACGTTTCGGAGTAGTCATGGAGCGAACCATTACCGAATTACGAGGACAATCCTGTTTGGCATTTGATGCTGATCCAGAAAAGAAAAAGCAAATCATTTGTACCCGTTCATTTGGTGAAAAAACGCAAGCCTACCATTTACTCAGCGAGGCACTGGCTTACCATGTAACGCGTGCTTGTGTGCAATTGCGCGAACAAACATCAGTGGCTGGTTGTATAACGGTTGGCATTCGAACCAATCCTTTTAGTCAACGCGACAAACAATACGTACAATCGGTAACCATTAAAGTGCCCACACCAACCGATGATACCCGAATATTTCTACAAGCCAGTGAGCAGGCGCTAAAGAAAATATTTAAACAAG
This sequence comes from uncultured Alcanivoracaceae bacterium, assembly GCA_913061105.1. GTDB lineage: Bacteria > Pseudomonadota > Gammaproteobacteria > Xanthomonadales > Marinicellaceae > NORP309. The sequence continues at coordinate 14,721 of CAJXVJ010000020.1, forward strand.
GTTTTCAATACAAAAAAGTCGGCATTACATTGAATGATATTTGTGACAAAGATTGTGTACAAACCGACATGTTTGTTAATGAAAAACCAGGCGATTATAAACTGATGAATGTACTGGATTCAATCAACCAACGTTTCGGAAAAGGCGTGGCACGCTTTGCCACCGAAGGCTTTGATAAACAATGGGTCATGAACAGCAACAAAAAAACACCCGCTTATACCACCCGTTGGGACAGTGTTATTCAGGTGAATTAAGTGCCATTACTGAAGATTAGATTCAGCCATTAATTATTTGAAATCAGAAAATCAGATCAAAATACCATTAAGTGTGTTTCCCTTTTTCCCAACCTTGATGGGACAAAAATTGTTCACCAGCTTGGTTCGCTCCAGTTTCTAATGTTGTGCCCATAGAATCGTTCCAGCGGTTTAAATAGCCAAATAAAGAAATAACGCCTAAAATTTCTACCACTTCTCCTTCTGTCCAATGTTCAAGTAGCTTTTCGGTAAATGAATCATCAACAGCATTAGGTACACTTGATGCCGCTAATGCAAACTCAAAGGCGACTTTTTCAGCATCACTAAATAAATCACTGCTCCTAAAATCCCATATTTTTTCTAACCTTTCATTAGATCCGCCGTATCTATCTGCAGCGAGTATGGTATGGGCTTGACAATAACGACAACCAGTATTTGCGCTGGTTAGATAGCCAATTAATCTTTTTTGCTCAGATGTTACACGGCCTTTATTGTCCATAACGGCTTTATTTAAATTGATAAATGCTGAGGCTATTGCTGGTCGCCTTTGCATTGTTAAGACACTATTAGGACAAAACCCTAAGGTTTCATTAAAAAATTTTGCAAGCTCAGTGACTTCTTTATTGGTGTTTTTATCTAAGGGTGTTATTAATGGCATATTATATTTCTCTTATCGTTAGTTTATTTGGTAAATTGTTTTTCTATTGTTCTTATTTGACTTCTATTTAAAGCATTGTCTAGGTCATTGATTAAGTCTTCAGCTGATTCAATTCCAACTGATAATCTAATTAAATTATCAGTAATTCCTGCATTGATACGGGCTTCTTTACTCATAGCTGCATGCGTCATGGTGGCTGGGTGGCACACAAGTGATTCGACACCTCCCAAAGATTCAGCAAGCGTAAAGTACTTTAAACCATTTACAAAAGTATGTATGCTACTATAATCACCTTTTAGTTTAAATGAAAGCATTGCACCAAAATCTTTTTGTTGTTTCTTGGCAACCTGATGGCCTTCATGATCTTTTAATCCAGGATAATATATTTTTTCAATGGCATGATGTGATTTTAAGCATTCAATAATTTGTTTTACATTGAATAAATGCTGATTCATTCTTACATTTAATGTACGTAATCCTCTGGTAGTTAGTAAACAATCAAAAGGAGATGCGGTTATACCGATACAATTTGCCCACCATTTTATCTGTTCGGCTAATTCAGTCGTTTTTGCTAAAACTGCACCACCAACCACATCACTGTGTCCATTAATGTATTTTGTGGTTGAATGAACCACTAAATCAGCTCCAAAATCTATTGGACGTTGTAAGGCAGGTGAAAGAAAAGTATTATCTACAACTTTCAATACTGTATCACCGGCTAATGTGCACAGGTTTTCTATGTCAACAACCCTTAGTAAAGGATTACTGGGAGTTTCAATCCAAAGTAAAGCGGTTTTTTGTTTTAAAGCATGTTCAATAAGTCTTTGATTGGTTTGATCGATAAAATCTACTTGGATAATGCCTTTTTCATGCAATGTTGACAATAAACGAAAGGTGCCTCCATAACAGTCATGTGGAGCAATTACCCGATCACCTTTTTTCAGGAGTTGCATCACAAGAGTCACAGCTGACATGCCTGTAGATGTAATCACTCCACCAACTGCATTTTCTAATTGTGATAAAGCTTCACCTAATATGTCGCGAGTAGGGTTGCCTGATCGTGAATAATCATAAGTCCTGGGTTTATTCAAATCTTCAAATGAATAATTACTGGATAAATACAATGGTGGTGTTACTGAACCATGTTGTAAATCGGTATCAATACCGGCTCTTACGGCTGTTGTTTCAAATTTATGAGTCATTATTTTTCTCTTTTCTTAAAAATTGCTGAATAAGGTTGCCTATTTTTTCATGCTCTAATAAAAACCCATCGTGCCCAAATTTTGAAGGAATTTCCTGGAAATGGCATGGAGCTGAAATGGATTTTTGTAGCTCTTTCATTAGCTTTATTGGCACGAGTTGATCTGAGTTCATGGCAATTAGTAATGTATTTGATTTTATTTTTTTTGGATTAATGCGATGAATATCGATAGAGTTTGATAAGTTTAAGTATTTGTTGGTATCAAAATTATTGGCAAATTTTCTGCCATTATGGTTTAAATAATGACTGACTTCAAAATGTGTTCTACCATTGTGAATTTTTGGTTCAGTAGAAAATCGCTCTTCAAATTCCTCTTCACCACGATAACCTATCATGGCCAATGATCTTGCCAAGGCAACGCCTTCTTTGCTTAATGATGTTAATTTTACAATATTTCTTTGTACTTCCCTTAAGGCAATACTCTTAATAGAATTTTTATGTGCTGCACAAATACATATTAAACGTTTAGTAAAATTTGAATACAATTCTCCAAACGCCAATGCTACCATTCCACCATAAGAACTCCCTATAAATGCATGTATCAAATTAATATTTAAATAATCTAATAATTTTTTAACTAAATTTGCTTGATCATAACTTGATATTAATGTGTTATTTAACCGAGGGCTTGAAACACCAGAGTAATAGTCAATTGAAATCACACAAAATTTTCTTATGTCAATAGATTTATATTCACCAACAATATTTCCCCACCATCCTTCATGGCCCATTACTTTATGGTTTGCAGAAATACCACCAAGTACCACTACTATTGGTAAAGATAATTTTCCATAAATTGAATATTTAACTTTTATGTTCGACACTTTCCCTGCAAAAGTTAAATCAAATTTTTTAAGTTCAAATTTATATTCGATAATGTTTTTTGTGTTTTTTACAATAGCCGTATAGAAGTCTAAACATCCATATTACTTTTAATTTAATTAAAGTCAACCAGTTTTAAAAAAAATAAATAATAAATTTATTAAATAGAATAAAGTTAAATTTATTGAGAATGAATAGATGAGTAATCACATATATACATATAGAATATAATCATTTACATAGAAATAAGAATTATGTTATTAGTTTTTAATTTAGACTTGTTTACATAGAAAAGGATAATATTTTTATACGCATTCAATTAAATCCACGAATATTAAGGGTTAACTCAACTCCATGCCAAAAGTAACGAATTTAAATAAAGTGTAACTTTTAGCACTTTGTTCTTCTATAAGGTTATATATACTTACTACACATAGGAGAAAATCATGAAACACAATAAACCATTCACATCATTTTTATTCGCGGTATTAATACTACTATCATTTCAATCAGCAGCAGGACTGAATGATGCCACTTGGTACGTTTCAGTTGATGTTGACCAAATTGAAAATAACGAAATCTATAAATTTTTTGAGGCCAAAGTAAAAAGTTCAGAAACTGACGACTTCGTAAAAATTCCTGATGAAATATCCTACATAAGCCTTTATGGCAATGCAAAAGGGGCAGAAGATGCGACTGCCGTGATTCATGGTGATTTTAGTCAATTCTCAATCAGTGAACATCTATTGGAATTGTTATATACACATGAATCAGATGCAGCAGATATGATTGAAGAAAGTACAGTTAACTATAAAAACAATGAAATAAAATCATTGAAAGTAGATGAAGGCCATAGTGGAGATGCTAAAGAAGTGTTTTTTAGTAAAGTAAACAGCGGCTTAACTGTGATTAGTTTTCAATTAGATGAAGTTAAAAACTGGTTAGATAATAATTATGATAACCATGAAATCAATCAAGGCAGTTTGTTTTCTGTTGTCGTTGATGTGCAGTCAGCCTTAGCACACATGGGCATGAATATTGATTCAAACAACCACATGATGCAGTCTGAAATATTTCAAAAAGTGGCTCAAGTATCAGCCAGTGCATCAGAAGTTAACAGTGATATGGTGTTAGATGTGGCATTGAGTACAAACGATGAAGCGACGGCAGTTCAAATTGAACAAATTATCAACGGTTTAGTTGCGATGAACAATTTGTCAGGGGCCAATGATAAAAATGAATTGCACGCAACGTTTATGCAAAACCTAAACATCAATAGAAATGGAAACGACATTTTAATGAGCACATATGCTTCAATTGAAGACATAAAACGTTATGAAATAGGACATCTTACAAACGATAATAAACAGGTTAAAGTCGAAGTCAAAGTTGATCTTTAATCTGGTTTTATTTGATTAATAAAGGCATGAACGAACTCAGCTTGATACAGCAATCACAAGCCGGTGTTACCAGTTGTTTTTCACAACTGGTACACTTGTATCAGGCCCGTTTATATCAATACTTATTGGGAAGATGTCACAACTCACATGATGCTGAAGATGTCCTTCAAGACACATTTATCAGCGCCTATAAATACATAGGCAGTTATCAATCAAAATGGCAATTTAGCACATGGCTATTTACCATCGCTAATCGACTGATTAAAAAACAACACCATTTATACTACAAAGATGAATCCATTGACGAATCAATAATAGAACATGAAGACGATAAGTCAATTGATCGAGATAACATATGGATTCAAGTTAAAAACCGTTTGAACCCTGAAGCTTATGATGTATTGTGGTTTTTTTATATTGAAGAACTCAGTATAAAAGAAATTGCACAAGTTTTGCAACGCAGTCAAAGTTGGGTTAAAATCTCATTGTTTCGCAGTAAGAAAAAACTGGCAAAAAGTAAAAACATAAGAAAATTAAGCAAAGATTTTCTTATGCAAGGAATACTATTATGAAAAGCATAGAACAAAAATTAAAACTCGATGCACAAGCCTTTAAAAAATCTACACCTGAGAGTGTGCACGATACAATTATGCAGGGCATTGAGAATGTAGAAATAAATTCTCAACCACAAAAAAGAATAAGAAACTACAATTGGTTAATGCCGACAGGCCTTGCAACAGCTGCATTAATGGTGCTAATGATAAATTTAATGCCAGTAAGTAATCAAACAAACCCAATAGAAACGATTAAACAAAATACCACAAGAATCAAATTGCCAGAAATTAATATAGCTGCCATATCTCTATCGGTCGAAACTAATTTGACCAGTAAAATAAATGCAGAAAAAAAAGCCATACAAGCCGATTTGAATTACATAAAAACCATGTTTACTTTATAAAAAAATCAACTTAAATTCTTTAGCGAATAGGCTTTAAAAATATCATCACTATCAATGCCTGCGACCAGGACGAGATCTCCATTTTTGGCATTAATTGATGATTGTGTCATCAGTTCAATCTCTGTATCATTAATTATAAATTTTTGAAGATATACTTTTTCATCATTCTCTTCTAAATGTTGAGTAACTGTGGTTAATTGAACAAGGTTTCCTTTTATGGTTCTCAATATTTTTCTCCGTTCTAAATAATTATTAATTGTCATATGTCGTTATTATATTTATGCAAAGGTTTCTCATTGTTGAACACATAATAAAAAAGAGCCTTACATGATTTCTGACACCAAATTTAAAATTAAATTCTGGAAAATTTAAAATATTTCTAAGGAGAACCAGTCTAGGGATATAAGACTCTCATCTAATAAGTGTTTCACGAAGTGCAATCCTCTCACTTATTTATTAACTATTTATAAATCAAAACTTACCAATTTGTTGTTGTATACATTAAAATACTCAAATGATTGAATTTATCTTAAATAATAAAAATATATGTACCGATGCCAATGGCTCACAAACATTGGTTGATTTTATTCGTGAAGAAAGAAATTTAAAAGGAACCAAGATAGTCTGCAGGGAAGGGGATTGTGGTGCTTGTACAGTTATGGTAGGCGAATTATCAGATGATAATAAAAGCACAGTATACAAAACCATTACTTCTTGTATTTCACCGCTTGCCAATGCCAAAGGCAAACACATTGTTACTGTTGAAGGTCTAAATATTGATAACAATCTCAATAAGATACAGCAATCATTGAAAGACAATTATGCATCACAATGTGGCTTTTGTACGCCAGGATTTGTGGTTGCTATGGCTAATTATTGCCTGAATGCAGCTCAAACCAAGCAACAACAAATGTTAGATGCTATCAGTGGTAATATTTGCCGTTGCACAGGGTATGTGGCGATTATCAATGCGGCAAAACAATTGGTTGAAGAATCTCAATCACAAGGCAATAAATACACCTTATCAAAACTAATAGAGCAAGGTTTTATTCCTGATTACTTTACTGACATCACTGAAAAATTAATCGAATTAGATAAAATCCAACACCAAACATCAGGAAAAGAGATCATTGCCGGCGGAACAGATCTGTATGTACAAAAAGCCGATGAACTATTGAAAACACCCAATCTCAGATACATTACTTTAGAACAAGGCCAACCAGTTTTGATTGATGGTGACATGTGTTCAATATCTGGCTTAGCCACAGTCACTGATTTATTTGAGCACAAACAATTAAATCAAAGAATACCTAATCTTCAAGAATTTTTAAGATTGCTGTCATCTGAAGCTATTCGGAACATGGCAACAGTTGCAGGTAATTTTGTCAATGCCTCACCAATTGGTGACATGAGTGCTTTCTTTTTGGCATTAGATAGCACATTGCTCATTGCTAATGGTGATAACAGCAGAAAAGTAGCACTTAAAGATTTCTTTCTGGATTATAAAAAAATGGACTTAAATGATGATGAATCCATCGCTAAATTGTGGTTCAAATTACCAACAAATAGCAGCCTGTTTAATTTTGAAAAAGTATCAAAAAGAAAGCATTTAGACATCGCAACAGTAAATACAGCCATGCATATTGAACTCAATGATAACTTGATCAGTAACGTTGATTTATCGGTTGGAGGAGTCGCTGCGATACCAAAATACTTAACCAATACCTGTGAATTTTTAGTTGGCAAGGCAATCAACAAACAAACACTATTTGATGCCCTTGATATAATGAACCAAGAAATTTCACCCATCTCAGATGTGCGAGGCACAGCTGAATACAAACGTTTATTGGCCAATCAATTGGTTAAAGCCCATTTTATAAAATTATTTCCCAATGAGATTAAATTTGCAGATGTGGCATAGTCTGATGTCATACTAATCACGCCAAACCAAGATACCGAAAAATGAATAAGATTTTACCTCAGGAGTAAACATGAGCGAAACTAAACCAACTGATCAAGATCAGTTAGATGCAGCTAACAAAAAGAAATCAAACACCATTAATGCTTTCCTCATCGGATTATTTATCGGTGTCATAATCTACGGCGTAGCAAAAAACAACATAGGTTTTTTTGGATTAATACCAATCTTAATTGCACTTAGGTTATTTAATAAACCTAAGAGTAATAAACCATCAGATGATTAATATTGAGTCAAATTTTATTACTTTTATAGAATAAACCCATGATAAAATTCTTTAGAAAAATCAGACACAACCTACTTATGGAAAACAAAACAGGAAAGTACCCTGTCTCTTATACACATCTGACGCTGCCGACGATCTACTCTGTGTAGAT
>CAJXVJ010000021.1 GCA_913061105.1 uncultured Alcanivoracaceae bacterium
CTACACAGAGTAGATCGTCGGCAGCGTCAGATGTGTATAAGAGACAGGTATTATTTTGCTTAATATCGACAGTGGTCTTAGAAATCATAACAAGACTACTATTATTATGGAAAAAATTGGTTTATGGATTGGTCTATAGTCATGTCTTAAGCATTCTTTGAATGTTTATTCAATTTGCTTATAAATAATAAACCCACAAGCATTAATGCGACGCCTATTCCTAAGCCCCATATGCTGCCAGTTATTCCTGCAAAAATAAAGGCAATGACGCAACAAGAACCATTAAATAAAGCATAGGGCAATTGGGTTTTTACATGGTCAATTTGGGTACAGCCAGCACCGGTGGCAGAAAGAATGGTGGTGTCTGATATGGGCGAACAATGGTCTCCAAATAACCCTCCTGAAAGCACAGCGCCTATAGACACATACATGGGTGCATCAAACTGGTGTGCCATGGGTATTATTAAAGGAAACAGAATGGCATAAGTTCCCCATGATGAACCGGTTGAAAAGGAGATAATGCCACCAACTAAAAATGCGATGGTAGGAATGAGGTAAGATGGAAAAGATCCATCAGCTAAAGAAACAATATAAGTTGCAGTGCCTAAATCTTTGCCTATTGCCCCCAATGACCAAGCCAAGATTAAGATAATAAGTATGCTAACCATGCTGCTCATTCCCTTTAAATAGAGAGTAAATCCCGATGCTAAGGTTTTTACTCCGTATTTGGACATTAAAAAAATCAGAGTAGCGGCCGCAAATATATAACCTGTTGATAAAGATGACCTAAAGGCATTCGATGGAATATTTGATATGTCATGTGGAAAACCTTGTGGTATTAACATGCCAAATAAAACGAACATCATGATTGATAAGGGCAACCAAACCATAATCGGTTTGGCTTTATCTGAAGTTAGCTCTGCTTGTTTTTCTGTTTTTACAATCGCTTTTTCAGTCACATGGTCTTCTAATGTTATGCCCTTTTCACAATTGATTTCAGCTATTTTCATGGGGCCAAAATCTGATTTTAGTAAAATCACCATTGGAACCATCATAACGGCCATGAGTGAATAAAATTGAAACGGGATGGCTTTGATATAGGTTGTAAATGCGTTTTCGCTAATTCCTAAATCTGAGTATTCTTGTGCTATCAAACCTTGTGAATACAATCCCCAGCCAATAAATGGAATCAATACAGCTACTGGTGATGCTGTTGAGTCAATTATCCAAGCCAATTTAACCCGAGATATTTTTAATCCATCCATAATAGGTCTGAATAATGGGCCAACAATTAAGGGAGTTCCTGCATCAGTAAAGAATAACAATGAACCACTTGTCCAAGCAGCTAACATGGCCTTTACTTTGCTTGAAATGTATTTCACAACCATCCCTGCAAAAGCTGCAGCACCACCGGATTTTTCCATCAGTCCAACCAAGCCACCAATAAGTGTCATCAAAATCAACATACCTGCATTGGAACTTTTGGTAATTTGCACCAATATATATTGTTCTACGAAAATACTCATGCCTGTAAATGGATTGGGTCCATGTAAAATAATTACACCAGTAAATACCCCTAAAAATAAACCTAAAATAACATTGCGTGTCCACACAGCAATGGCCAAGGTAACTAAAACTGGAATGATTGAAATAAAACCCAAATTTTCCATGCAGGATGTGCCCATGTATTGATAAGATATATCATCTTATCAAATGAGAAGGTTTAATGGGAAAGTATTTGATATTTGGTTCTGGCTTTGTGGCGGCATACCAGCTTCTGATAAACCAGGCAATCAACGGGAAAGATGCACCTCCAACTTAACCAAAGTCACGTCAATATTTTTTTGTGTACGTGAGTAAACAATGGTTAAATTATGGGTTAGTATTAAAGCGACACTTGGGTTTTTATTTAGTGAGTCTTTTCCTAGAATTTAGTATGACCAAGATAAAATGATTATTTGTTCAAGCGCCATGCTTTGTAAGCATCCTGCAATTGAAATAGCCAATAAGCAGATTGAGCAACGACGGGACCAAAGGGTTTTCCTGCATAATCAAGCCCAAATGGTTCAAAAAGCCTGTAACTTTCACTACCATTGGCGATAGCATCAGACACAACTTCGCCACCAGCGACTGTTGATGTCATCCCATGTCCTCCAAACCCTTGGTTATACCAAAAACCAGGTTCCAACTGGCCTATTTGAGGCATTTTGTGTGCGGGATACCCCATCAATCCTCCCCAAGCAACCTCTGCCTTAATGCCCTTTAACTGTGGATAAACATGGAGTAAATCGTTCATCATGATTTTTTTAAGTTTATTTCCGCTGGGGTTAAACATCGAAACTTTTCCACCCCACAAAAGCCGACTGTCTGGTAATGTTCTATAGTAGTTTGAAGAAAATCTATTATCACTGACGCCATAACAACCCTCAATAGCAGTTTTGAGTCGCTCACCCAAAGGTTCAGTCTGTAAAACATAGGTAGCAACAGGCAATGTCGCAACTGATAATTTTAAATTCAAACTGCCAATATAGGCGCTACAACACATAACAATTTGATCGGCAATCACACTGCCTTTTTCAGTGATTACTTTCCAGCCATTTCCATGTTTTAGTATATTCAATGCAGTAGATTTTTCATAAACCCTAGCTCCACCTTTTTCTGCTTGCCCTGCTGCATGACATGTGTAGTTTAACGAGTGAATCTGAAAACCATCAGATTTCATGTATCCATCATAATATTTTTTTGAATGGTACAATCCTCTGATTTGATCTCTTGACCAGAATTGATAATCAACACCATAAATATCATTTATCGTTTCAATGTTTTTCTCAATTGCTTCTCGTTCGTCAAACCAAGATGCAACCAAGAGACCATCCGTTTCACCGCGCAATTCTGTACGGGTTCCAATTCTTTTTTTTATCAATGCCAATGCATCTCTGGTTAAACCACACAACTCACGTGCATGATTTTTCCCGACTTTTTTAGCAATAGCATCGGGCCCTAACGAATAACCAGGACTGCAAAATCCGCCATTGCGTCCCGAAGCACCCCAACCAATACGATTTCCTTCAATCAGGACAGGGTTGATACCGCGTTCAACAAGCCCTTGTGCCGTAGCTACACCTGCCATGCCGCCACCAATGACACATACTGGTGTGTTAATTTCTTCAGTGAGTTCAGGAAATGCCTTTTCTACCTCAAGCGACCGTGAATAATAACTATCAACATATTCTCCTTTTTGGTTGGCATTTGGGTATGGGGTTTTCATTTTTCCTCTAGCTTTAATCTGTATTTTAGAGAGCTTTGCATAACTAGTGTGAAGAGTAAAAAATGATTAAATTTCCCAACTTTTTGCTAAAATTATTGGCAATAGCAAGCTATTACACACAAATTTTAGCTCAATTTGACAAATTTTCTCTATTTTTTCTTTCTCCACATAGTTGTGCAAAACTCTCTATTATTGCTTTCCTTAAAAGTATACTCATTTTATTGGTGTTAAGAAACTACTAACCCGAAAATTTCATACTAGAATTGAATTTAGGGAGTAAATGGCAAAATAGATTGTATAAATATCGCCTCATACCTAGTTATTCTTAGGTTGCAGGCGATTTTATGCAAGATATAAAGCCATTTTCTTCATAAAACCATTCAGGTACAAACTGTACCCGTAATAATGTAATCATAAACATTCGAAATATAAAAGAACAAGTGCTGTTTCGTACCGATTGTATGAAATATTTGGGTTAACACTATTTTGTATAAAATACAGAGGCCTACAGGGTGAACCCCTTGTGGGAATCATTTGAAAGCTCAGATTGAATGATATAAAAAAGGCTCCAAAAGGAGCCTTTTTCATTAACATTATTAAAGTTTTAATAATTTGATTTTATCTCACCTGATTTAATCTTAGTCATAAAGTTGTGCAATTCACGTTTAACAACAGGTGCTAAGAAATACAGTGCCACAATATTAGGCAATGCCATGGCAAATAACATGGCATCTGAAAAGTCTAATACGGCACCAAGATTCACGGCAGAACCAATAACTATAAATACTAAGAACAATATTTTGTAAGAGTTTTCTTGTACCGTTCCATGTCCAAACAAAAAGGTCCACGCACGCATGCCATAGTATGACCACGAAATCATGGTTGAAAAGGCAAAAAGAACAGCAGCAAATGTTAATACATATGGGAACCAAGTGATACCTGTTTCAAAAGCAGCAGATGTTAAGGCGATGCCTTTTAATCCTTCGCCACTGGCACCAACACCAACACCGTCTACACCACTTATGATGATGACTAATGCAGTCATTGTACATATCACTACGGTATCAATAAATGGTTCGTATAAGGCTACTAAACCTTCAGTAACTGGGTGTTTTGTTTTAACCGCTGAATGGGCAATGGCCGCTGAACCAATACCTGCTTCATTTGAGAATCCGGCTCTTTGGAAACCGACTATCAATACTCCTACTAATCCACCAAGACCAGCTTGGGCATTGAATGCTCCATCAAATATTAAACCAAAGGCATGTGGAATATTCGCATAATTAACCAATATGATAAATAAACTGGTTGCAATATAGATCAATGCCATAAATGGGACCAATCGCGATGTCACTTTTACAATACTCTTTATACCACCAAGAATAGAGACAGCAACAAATATGGCTACAAGAACGCCAAATACCCAACCATGGTTATCAAAGAAACTGCCTTCACCACCGGTCATGACAACAACTTGAGCCAGAGATTGGTTGACTTGGTACATGTTACCACCGCCCCATGAAGCGCCAATACACATAATCGCAAAAAATACAGCAAGAACTTTACCAAAACCACCCATGCCACGTTCGGCAAAACCTTTTGATAAATAACGCATTGGACCACCATGAACAGTTCCATCGGCTTCAATATCACGGTATTTAACACCCAATGTACATTCGACAAATTTACTGGTCATGCCAATAAATCCAGCAACAATCATCCAAAATGTTGCACCAGCACCACCCAAACTAACAGCGGTTGCAACACCAGCAATATTACCTAAACCAACAGTACCTGATACAGCAGTTGATAAGGCTTGAAAATGCGTGACTTCACCAGGTGCATCTTTTTCATCATACTTACCTCTGATTAATTGGTAACCAATTTTAAAGGAACGTAAATTAATGAACTTGAAATACACTGTAAAAAAAGTGGCGGCAATAATCAACCAAGCCAAAATAAATGGCATAGAATGTTCTGTGAATGGTATTGGGATTGGGTAAAAAATGTATTTGAATAGAAAGGCGGTTATTGGAGCTACTGCATTATTGATGGATTCATCAATACTAGCAAAAGCTAAAATTGGTAGCAATAATAAGACAATTGCCGAAATAATTCGTTTATTCATAGAGTGATATTCCCAAGTGTTTTTTTTATTGCGTTAGATTGTACCTGATTATTTATAAAATTGACATTTATCAATTAACAAATTGTTGACTGCTTTTTTGTATTAATAAAGCTACCTATTTGATTTAAGTCAAGTTTGTTTGTTATTTCTTCAGTTATTATGCGCTCATAATATCACTGTGTTCCATTGTTGATGCTTGAATAAACAACAATTTACACTATTTTTACTTAACTTATAAAGACAAAATATTATCCAATTAAGGAGCAATAATATGAACAATAAAAAAATCTTAACTGTGGCTATCTGTGGATTACTACAAATGGGACAGTCCGCAACTGCCGCTGACTCATTATCGGAGGCCTTTAGCAATGGATCATCTGATCTATCATTTCGTTACCGTTTTGAATTTGTTGACCAAGATGGTTTTACAGAAAATGCCAAAGCATCAACTTTAAGAACCCGTTTTAACTATAAAACTGAAACTTACAAAGGCTTTACATTTTTTGTAGAAGCAGACAATGTTATGGAAGTTTTTATTGATGATTATAATGCTGGAGCTGGAAACAGCCCAGGAAATGGAGAATATCCAGTTGTTGCTGATCCACAAGGAACAGAATTAAATCAAGCATGGTTTAATTATGATTTTTCTGAAGGCAATGGTGTAAAAGTGGGTAGGCAAAGAATACTACTAGATAACCAAAGATTTGTTGGTGGAGTAGGTTGGCGCCAAAACGAACAGACTTATGATGCTGTGTCAGGCACTTTTGATATTAATGGGTCCAAATTATTTGTATCATACATCGATAATGTTAACCGCATATTTGGTGAAGATGTAGCAGCTGGTGATCATGATAATAATACTTATCTTGTTAATTGGACTAACAAAATTAAAGATTTGGGTAAAATTAGTGCCTATTATTATGATATAAACAATAAAGATGCGGCAGCATTTTCAACGTCAACTTATGGTGTGAAATTTAACGGCAGTAACAATGCATTTAGTTACGGTGCTGAAATTGCAGCCCAAAGCGATGCACATAACAATGCCGTAGATTTTTCTGCCAATTACTGGAGATTAGATGCAGCTTATAAATTTGAGCAAGCAAGTGTATTTGGTGGTTATGAGGTATTAGAAGGAGATGCTGACAATGCAGGATCAGCCTTTAGAACACCATTAGCTACTTTGCATGCCTTTAACGGTTGGGCAGATAAATTTTTAGGAACACCAGATGATGGCATTGAAGATTTGTTTGTCGGAGTTAAAGGTGCGCACAATGGGTTTAAATGGCAAGCGATTTATCATGATTTTGCTGCCCAAGACAGTAGCAGAGATTTAGGCAGTGAGCTTGACTTTTCTGTTGGTAAAAAAGTCAATGATCACGTTTCATTGCTATTCAAAACTGCTTTCTATGAAGCTGATGCACATGCGACTGATACTACAAAGGTATGGTTTATGGTCAGTAGTCAATTTTAAATCAATTAAATTAAAATGCCCTCAAAAAACCCAGTTTAGCTGGGTTTTTTTATTGATTATAAAAAAAATCTTAGTTTTTACCAATCACCTTCCACAGTGGTTAAACCAAGAGCTGACCAAACTAGCATTCCACCACGGTAATAGTAGATTTTGTTTGAAGGAAAACCATCACGAATCATGGCTTTCATAGCCATTGGTGATTGAGGGCAAACTGGACCATTGCAAAAAGCATAAACTTTTTTAGCGTTATCACAGTTCCATTTGTTATCAGATTTAGTACATCCCAATTCATCCATTCTGTCAGCTACTTCAGTATAGGGGATATTAATTGCAGAGGGTATTGTTGATTCTGCAAACCATTCTTGAGTACGCATATCAACCAGTAATGAACCACCTTTTCCAATCATATTCAATATTTCAATTTCAGTAATGGGGTTTATACCTTCATATGGTACTAAAGCTTGTAGCCATCCTTTGTTTTTAGCACATTTTGTCATGACACGTGTTATTTTAATATCACCTGCCATAAATGTTTTATCATCATTTTGTGACATGATGTGTAATGTTTCTGGAGCACTTTGTTTTTCCACCACACCTTCTTTATCTTTTTTATCACCAGCAATTACTATTACAGAAAATACAGAAAGTATTATGGTCAAAATTATTTTTGAATGTGATATCATATTTCTCACCTCTAATTATTTAAAAAACTGCCTAATTTTGCATATTGGCATTCTCATAAATACTAACATGACAAAGAATGATAATATATTGATTGTTAAAAATAATACAAATGATATTAGATAATACTAATATAGCTGAAACTAATATAATAAAATATTAAACTAATTAGATTTATTTCTTGTGGCTTTTAAATTTCATTGTTAAGCTTTGCACATAATATTAAAAACAAATAAATATTTACAAATGAACATATCACTACAACAAGCAGAATTAAATCAAAAAGCAATCGTTGCTTGTGTTGAAATCTTTGCTTTTATTGTGCGCCGCTTACGCCGAATCATTCATGTGCCGGGTTGTGAGATATTGTGATATAAATTGTAAAATAAACTAAAACAAACAAATACTTAAAAAACCTGGCAAAAGCCAGGTTTTTTCGTTTCTGGCTTAGTCAACTTAAAATTTACTACTGGAGCTAAGAAATGCACAAAAATTTTATCAACACAGAAAACTGGAGCAAAGCAGAAATCAATCAATTATTGATTCACGCCAATCAGTTAAAGAACAATCCTGTTAATTCATCTTTATTAAACAAATCTATTGCTTTGTTATTTCTTAATCCTTCTATGCGAACCCGTACTTCATTTGAGGTGGGAATTCAACAGATGGGTGGAATGGCTGTCATTTTGCAGCCAGGTAAAGATGCATGGGGCATTGAGTTTGAAGATGGTGTCGTAATGGATGGAGACAGTGAAGAACACATTAAAGAAGTGGCAGCAGTGTTATCGACATATGTCGATGCCATTGCGATTCGGGCTTTTCCAAAATTTGTTGATTGGGAAATTGACAAACAAGACTTAGTAATAAGAGCTTTTGCCAAATATGCCAGTGTGCCGATTATAAATATGGAGACTATCGTTCATCCTTGTCAGGAATTAGCACTGATGATGACGATAAAAAATCACTTAGGTACCGTAAAGAATAAGAAATTTTTAATGACATGGACTTATCACCCTAGACCTTTGAATACAGCAGTGGCAAATTCCGGGCTATCAATTACTTCAAAATTTGGTATGGATGTCACACTGTTATGCCCCAATGAAGATTATGTTCTTGACTCGAAATATATTGAATTGGCACAAAAGAACTGTGAAGAACAAGGGGCCAGTTTTAGTATTAGTCATGATATAAACTCGGCTTACAAAGATGCGGATTTTGTCTATGCCAAATCTTGGGGAGCCTTGCCTTTTTATGGTGATGTAGAGGCAGAATGGAATCAAAGGCGCAAGTACCATCATTTTATGGTGGATCAACACAAAATGTCATTGACCAATAATGCCAAGTTTAGCCATTGCTTGCCATTAAGAAGAAATATAAAAGCCACAGATGCAGTCATGGATGCCGATTATTGTGTGGCCATTGAAGAAGCTGAAAACAGATTACATACGCAAAAAGCCATGCTGATGTCCTTATTTGGTCAGTCAATTGGTGAACAATCATGAAACAAAAAGTAGTACTGGCTTTTTCTGGTGGATTAGATACCACTTATTGTTTGTTTGACTTGGTGAATAAGGGTTATGAAGTACATTCTGTATTTGTCAATGCTGGTGGAATTAGCGATGAAGAAATATATTCTTTAGAAAAAAGGGCAATGCAATTGGGCGCCTACCAACACCATACTTATGATATAAAACAAGACATTTGGAATGATTTCGTGACACCTTTGATTTGGTCTCATGCACGCATGAATAATGAGTATCCATTACTTTGTTCTGATAGATATATGATTGTAAAAAAATGCTTACAGCTGTGTAATGAAATGAATACAAAGCTTTTTGCACACGGTTGCACCGCCATGGGTAATGATCAATTTAGATTTGATCAAACTGTAAAAAGTAGTGGTGATTATGAAATTTTGGCTCCAATAAGAGATTTACAGTCGCACGTGAGTGCTGTTCGTGAGTATGAAATTGAAGTGTTATCAAAAGCAGGCATTGAAGTGATCGGACAACATAAAGTGTATTCTATTAATGAGAATATGCTTGGGGTGACAATCTCTGGAGGCAAAATTGATGCTTTCCAACAACCTGATGTTTCTTCATATTTGTGGGTTAAACAAAGAAAGCACTGGCCACAAAAACCATTATCCATCAAGATTGGTTTTGATAAAGGCCATGCTGTGAGCGTAGATGGTAAGCAATTGAAGGGTGTTGATATTATCGATAAGCTCAATAAAAAACTGGGGGATTATGGTATTGGCAGACACATCTATACAGGCGATGTGAGTATTGGATTGAAAGGCAGAATAGTCTTTGAGTGTCCAGCCATTGATGGACTATTAACCGCGCATCAAGCTTTACAAGATTCGGTAAATTCAAAATTTCAAAATCAATTCAATCACATTGTTTCTGCCCGTTGGGGAGAGCTGGTTTATAACGGGTATTTTCATGATCCACATAAAAATGATATAGAAGCTTATTTAAAAAGCTCACAATCGCATGTCACAGGAGAGGTGACTTTATTTAGTGAAGGCGGGAATTTAACCGCCAGTGCGATTGATTCAGATTTTATTGTACTTGACAATGATTCGGTATATGCTCAATCTGCAACTTGGTCACCTGCTGATGCTTTGGGATTTATCAAACTCGCAGGACAGGCCACTACACTGGTAAACAAAGTCAGAAGAGGACAATACAATGATAAATAATATACTGAAACACCTAGATTTTCTTATTCAACAAGATACACAGAATCCCCCACGAAAAATCTGTCAAGATGATCAATTGTATCTGTATTTAACCAGTCATTTTCAAAAACACGGATTTACAGTTGAATTGACTGATTTGGGTGAAGGCCATGTTATTTTTTATGCCAAAAAGGGTAAACCAATCGAATTGTTTAATGTACATTTGGATACCGTTCCAGTGACTGCCAGTACTGTTGATGCGTGGCACTATGATCCTTTTAAGCTGACTATTGATAACAACAAAGTTTTTGGAAGAGGCAGCTGTGACATTAAAGGTGCAGCGGCATGTTTAATGGAATTGGCAAAAACAAATGACAATATGGCCGTGCTTTTTACCAGTGACGAAGAAGGAGCTAACGGTTGCTGTGTCCAATCCTTTATTGATAACACTGATTTATCTCAATACCAACAAATAATTATTGCAGAACCCACCAGTTCTCACGCTGTGGTTTCACACAGGGGATATTTGTCAACTTATATAGAATTTACAGGTATAAGTGGTCATTCTTCTATGGCTGTTGCACTTCAATCTAATGCAATACATAAAGCTAACTATTGGTTAGCCAAAGCATTAGATTATGCACACAGTTTTGTCAGTGATAAAAATCAAGCAGGCATCTGCTTTAATGTGGGAGTGATAAAAGGTGGTGAAAAAAACAATATGATTGCTGAAAAAGTAAATTTGGATTTTAGTGCCAGAGTGCCTGCAGGCATGTCCTCCCAGCAAGTTTTTGATAAATTAAAAAGTTTCGATAATCAGAGTCAATGGCAAGCAGGGATGATGGCTCCTCCATTACCAGCGGACAATCAAAATGATGAAAAGGCAGTGGCATTCTGTCAGCATAACAATATTTCAATTGCTCAAGCGGTTGATTTTTGGACTGAAGCGGCATTGTTTTCACAAGCAGGGTTTCCTGCCATTGTGTTAGGTCCTGGTGACATAAAACAAGCACACACCATTGATGAATGGGTTGAAGTCGCACAATTAGAAAAAATATATCACATTTATGCAGGAATACTCGATCATGAAAACTAACCAAGATTTGATTAAAAATGTATTGTTGCAACTGGGCAACTCAACCGAAGCACAGTATTATTTGGACCATTACAAAGACAGCCATCAAGTTAAGTTTGCTGTGGTTAAAATAGGTGGAAATGTGATTGCCGAAGAACTATCAGAGCTGGTTGATTCTTTATCATTATTGACACACTTGGGTTTGATACCGATTGTATTGCATGGTGCTGGTCCGCAAATTGATACTGAAATCAAAAAACAACAATTATCAATAAAAAAGATTGAAGGGTTAAGGGTAACGGATTCAAAAATCATTAATATCATAGAACCAGTAATCAATAAAGTTCATGTTCAGTTATTAGAGGCTTTAACAAAAGTAGGCATCAATGCAAAAAGTTTATTTAATGAAGTGTTTTCCTGTGATTATTTGGATAAAGACAAATATGGTTTTGTAGGAGAGGTAAATCAAGTTCACTTACATGGCATAAATAAAGCAATTGCCAATAAACAAGTGCCTGTAATAAGTTGCTTAGGGCGCGACAGTGATGGTCAAGTGATGAATATTAATGCAGACATTGCCATGCGAAAATTGGTTTGGAATACTAAACCAGCTAAGGTTTTATTTGTCACACCAACTGGTGGATTGCTCAATGAGAACAGTGAAATTATATCTGCCATTCAATTAAATAATCAATACCATAACCTCATGCAACAATCTTGGTTGCACTCAGGGATGAAACTTAAAATTCAACAAATATACCAATTGCTCAAACCCATGCCCAGGAAACTCAGTGTATCAATCACATCGGCTCAACAATTAGGTAAAGAGTTATTTACCCATAAAGGCCAAGGAACTTTTGTTTCGATGGGGGAAAATATTAATCATCACAAAGTCATTGGTTCATCTATTAAGCTTAAACTTATCAGTTTGTTGCAATCTACTTTTGGAAAGAAGCTAAAAGGTGACTTTTTCGATGAGTTGGATTTGTTGTCAATATTTATCTCAGAGTCTGGGCAAGCTGTGGCCATTGTCACAAAAGGGCAAGATGGAAAACCGTATATGAATAAATTTGCTGTCACAACATTGGCTCAAGGCCAAGGTTTAGGCAAGGCTATTTGGGAAAAAATGTTAAATTATTATCCTGAAATTTATTGGCGTTCACGGGTAAATAATAAAATTAATACTTGGTACTATAAACAAGCTGACTGTTCATATAAACAAAATAACTGGGTTGTTTTTAGTTATGGTTTGCCATTATCAGATGCCATGTCTTGTATGCAAGCCGGAGCAGGTTATGCTGATAGTTGGCAGGTTGCCTCATGATTAACGTTGCATTGATTGGCGCCAGAGGTTACGTTGGTATTGAGTTGATACAATTAATTGATAAACATCCAATAGCACAATTGGTTGCAGCCTATTCGCGTGAATATGTGGGTAAAAAAGTTTGCGAAATAGTCGATAGTTTTACAGATAAGCAATTGCGTTATTGCGATGATGAATTAGAAACAATACATCATCTAAATGTTGATGTATTGTTCCTGGCTTTACCTAATGATATAGCATTTAAACACAAGGATCAATGGCAACAAATGAGCCATGATACTTGTATTATAGATTTGAGTTCGGATTTCAGGTTTGACGATAAATGGACTTATGGCCAACCCGAAACTTGCGCCAATAATATCATAGGACAAAATTTGATAGCGAATCCAGGTTGTTATGCCACGGCAGCACAATTGGGATTGATACCGATTAAAGACAACATTGACGGAGCGCCCAATATTTTTGGTGTTTCTGGTTATAGCGGAGCAGGCAGTAAACCAAATAATAACAATAATCCTGAAAAACTCAATGATAATTTAATGGCTTATAAATTAGTTAATCATATTCATGAAAATGAAATCAGTCGAGTACTCGACAAAGAAGTCCATTTTATGCCACATGTTGCTGAGTTTTTTCGAGGCATACATTTAACCGTTTCAATAAATCTTAAAGAAACGATGGAAATACATGAAATAATTAATACCTATAATAATGCTTATATAAGCTTTGAGTTTATTAAAGTAATGAATAAAATTCCAGAAGTGCAAAATGTTCAAAAGACGCACAATGTCAACATTGGTGGGTTTGTCCTTAAAAATAAGCATTTGGTTTTTTGTGTCACAATTGATAACTTGCTTAAAGGTGCCGCAACTCAAGCCATACAGAATATGAACTTGTCTTTGAGTGAAAAATATAATTTAAAAATAAATACGGGGTTAATAAATGACAAATAAAAATTACCTATGGAGTGATGCCCAAGACAAAAGTATTGATGAAGAGCTTATGGACTTTCTAGCAGGTGCTGACATTAAGTTAGATAAACACCTATTTGTTTATGATGTTATAGCTACACAAGCTCACATTGGCGGATTAAAAACTATTGGAATTTTGACCCAAATCGAATACCAGAATTTACACAATTGTTTAAGTGAATTAAAAATAAAATATGAACAAGGTCAATTTATATTAGATAACTCATACGAGGATGGGCACTCTGCTATTGAGTTTTACCTCACACAACAATTAGGTGAATTAGGTAAAAAATCCCACACTGGGCGCAGTAGAAATGATCAGGTATTGACTTGTTCAAGGTTATTCATGAAACATAATCTATTGGTTATTAAAGATTTAAGCCTAACATTGGCACAGCATGTATTAAAAATGGCTGATGAACAAAAGGACACAGCCATGCCTGGCTATACCCATTTGCAACATGCAATGCCTAATAGTGCAGGCATGTGGTTAGCTGGATTTGCAGAGGGATTAATTGATGATTGCTTTTTACTCGATTCAACATTGAATTATATCGACTCATCTCCTTTGGGAACAGCAGCAGGTTTTGGTGTGCCTTTGGATTTACCCCGTAATCAAGTGGCAAAAGAATTGGGCTTTGATCGGGTTCAAATTAATCCCATGTATGCGCAGAATTCAAGAGGGAAATTCGATTTAGTTGTATTGCAAAATTTGTATCAGGTGATGTTGACGGTGCGTCGTTTTAGTTGGGATTTAAGCCTATTTATGACCCAAGAGTTTAACTTTGTTTCCTTGAAAAAATCTCATACCACTGGTTCATCTATTATGCCAAATAAGTCAAACCCTGATGTGGTTGAGTTAATGCGTGCTGCATTATCCTTGATTGAAGGAGCGATGGCACAAATTCAAGCATTGATGTCTTTACCATCAGGTTATCAAAGAGATTTACAAATGAGTAAGGAGCCGATGATAAAAGGTGTTTTGATAACAAAACAAGTGTTAGGGCTGCTTCCGGGGTTGATGCAAGCATTGGTTTTCAATAAGGAAAAAATGGCAGCTAGTATAAGCAAAGAGATGATGGCAACCGATCAAGCCTTAAAACAAGTAAAATCAGGTATGAGTTTTCGTGAAGCCTATGGTGAAGCCAAAATTTCAAAATCTGAAATAACTTATCAACAATCTTTAAAAGACAGGGTTTCATTGGGTGGAGCTGCTAACTTAGGATTGAATATAATTCAATCCAGGTTAGATATGTTAAAACCTTTATAAAGTGTAATTAGTAATTATTTAAAATACAGGGCAAGTAGGAGGAGGTATGTCACCTTCAAAACCATTGGCAAATATAAGGTCTATAATGCCCTCAAATCCATCCATAAAAATCAAATCATCTTCACCATTACTTGCTCTAGTAATACTTGCGAAAGGAATACTACTTCCATCACCAAAAGGCGATGGTGTAATTGCAGTAGCAATAGGGTTGATCGTGCCATTGCTAATGTCTATCCAGTTACCAACAGATTGATTGGCAAAAATTGCCACTAACTTATTTTGACTTGAAAACATCAAACTACTAAGAACACCAGTTGAATTGCCTGCATCTGGCAATTCTGTACATGCGGCAGTATTAGTCATTGGATCTACATCTATTAAGACATCTTTGTCATCATAAGTCATAGAATCATAAGCATAAAAATGACCATTGACGGGGCTAACTGCAAAATCGTGAACACCCTTATCGATAATGGGTACTGATGCTAAACAAGTTTGTAAGGCAGCATCCTCATTACCAGTCATTAAATATTGATTGACCATACAAACTGAGAAAACATTAGTGTCATCTTTAAACTTATTAACAACTGCTGCACATGTAGCATCGCTGGTATCATCAATGTCAACCCAGTTGGTAGAAATAGGTCCAACAGTGGCATTAAGTAAATCATTGTTACTGATTTGACCTATAACAATTTGAGGGGCTTGGTATAATACTTCAGCCGTTCCAGCCATAATATTGGTACTAGATGTGTAATTGGTTCGATAGGCCAAAACAAATAAATCTCCTGCTTCATTAAAACTGGCAGCTGAATGCACTATAGGCACCACTTGGTTTGTTCCAGGCGGTAATCCAATGGTTTCTTCAGGAGGTACGATATGCCCAATATTTTGAAAGCCACCATCATTGCCTATTCTATATAAGTTGACATCATCTGCTTTCATTATGTCATCAATGGGCATTCCAATTTCTAAATGTGTACCAATACCCAAGGCGTCAGTTGCAGACATACCATAAAGCAATTTGTCAGAAGGGTTTAATCCCAAGCCACTGATTGGATTGATTGGAGTTGGAGCGCAGTTATTCATATTGCTTAATAATATTTCATCAGTTAAATTGCTGCATTGAGAAATAAGGGTGTTATTGGCCATGGCATCATGATTTATTCTATAAACTCGGTCTTTGAAATCAGTAAAAGCTGTTGAATTGTTTGGTGTGCAGTTGTCTCCAGAAATAGCGGATAAGCTTGTTAATAGTAACCCTGTTACCATTCCTGTTTTGTAAACTAGTTTCATTCTTTTATATACCTGTTTATTTTCTAAATTGTTTATAGGTTTCATTTAGATAAGCAATCATTTTTTCTTTGTCTTAATTAAACCTTAATTAACCGTGAGATTTAATGAAAATCAATAGTAAACCAGTATGGATTAAAAATCAATCGATTAAAATCACAAACATCTTGCATTTGTCTTGGTGTTGTACTATAGTAGGACACTAGTTAACAAGCACATTAAATAAAATACTTTAATATAGTGAATATTATGAAAACACATATCAACCAAATTTTAACAGCAGTCGGCTTCTTTTCGATGTCTTTGACTACCACGTTAGTTATTTCATGGGGAATGAATGGATTTATGATTGATGAAGCAAAAACACAAGAACAATGCACAGATCAAAAAACGACCAGTGCTTATCTTGTTCATTCAAAGGCAGATAAAAACTATAGTTTTAAATTGAGTAATGGAATAAAATTACTCATTCCAAAAATTTCATTAAATTCTAACGGACAATAAAATGAGTTTCCAATGGAATGACAAAGAACCCATTTATATGCAGCTTAAAGATCAAATTCGCAGCATGATATTGGTGGGTGACTTAAAAGAGAACGAAGCTTTGCCTTCTGTCAGACAGGTTGCTGCGGATTATCAATTAAATCCCATAACGGTATCGAAAGCATGGCAATTTTTAGTCGATGAAGGGTTGGTTGAAAAGAAACGTGGTCTAGGTATGTTTGTAAAAGAAAATGCCAGGGGACAACTGATGGAATCCGATCAAAATGAATTCATGAGTACAGAATGGCCAATGATAAAAAATAGAATCAAAGACTTAAAGTTAGATGTAGATATTTTGATAAAATCCTTGCAAGACATTGCACAATAAAATATAAAAATCAATTAAGAGAGATAATAATGACACAGATGATTACTGCGAATAACTTATCAAAAAGTTATGGTAAATTTGAAGCCTTAAAAAATATTAATTTAAGTATTGGAAAAGGCAAAATTGTAGGCCTGATTGGCCCCAATGGTGCTGGTAAAACGACTTTGCTTAAAGCCATGTTGGGATTAACTAAATACACTGGCGATCTAGAAGTAATGGGAGTTAACCCATTTAAAGACAGGGCTAAATTAATGGAGGACATTTGTTTTATAGCCGATGTTGCTGTCTTGCCAAAATGGATTAGTGTTGATCAAGTTTTAGATTTTGTTGAACAAACCCATCCAAAATTTTCTCGAGAAAAAGCTGAAAAGTTTTTGAAGAAAACCAAACTTGGAAAAAAACAAAAAGTAAAAGAGATGTCAAAAGGGATGATTGTACAGTTGCATTTATCAATTGTTATGGCAATTGAAGCTAAAATTTTGGTTTTGGATGAACCTACTTTGGGATTGGATATTATTTACCGAAAAGATTTTTATGACAATTTACTCAATGATTATTTTGATCATGAACGCACCATAGTCATCACGACACATCAAGTTGAAGAGGTTGAGCACATTTTAACAGACTTATTGTTTATTAAAGATGGTGAAATTGTTCTTGATTCAGATATGGAAGAATTAACAAATCAATATTTTGAGGTGATGGTGTCCAATGATAATTATGACGATGCCATATCTTTTAAACCACTAAGTACCAGAAAAATATTTGGTAAGCACGTGATGTTATTTAAAAACGTTAATCGTGGCGAATTAGAAGCTTTAGGTGATGTACAACGTCCTGGAGTAGCAGATTTATTTGTGGCATTACTAAGAGAAGAGGAGCAGTCATGATAAAAACAATGAAAGCATTGATCCAAAGAGAATTTTGGGAACACCGAGGAGCATTTATTAAAGCACCGAAAATAATTGGTATTGTACTTTTAGTCACAACATTAATTGCCTATATTACCATAAGAGTCACTAGTGCAAAAGTCAATGGCGAAGCCATATTGCAATCAGGAATCCTAGAATTAAAAGACATGTCACTAGAAAACTTGATCTTGTTTTGGGATGGTATGTTTATTGGAACTTCAACACTTTATTTTATGGTATTGTTTTTTGTCATGTACTTTTTTATGTTGGGTTCTTTGTATGATGACAGAAAAGATGGGAGTATATTGTTTTGGAAATCTTTGCCAGTTAGTGATGCAGAAACCGTCATTTCAAAAATATTGACAGCCATTCTGTTTGTGCCCATAGTCTACTCGCTAATCTATTTTGTGGTACTTATACTATTAATGATTTTTTATTCAATCATATTATTGTTTCATGGATTAAATCCTATAGAATTAGTTTGGTCTCCGGCGCAATTTATTAAAGGCACGCTTGTTATGTTCTCAGGGACATTGATTCAAGCAATGTGGGCGTTGCCTATCTATGGTTGGTTGATGTTTTGTTCAGCATGGTTTAAGAAAAGACCCTTTATTTATTCTGTAATTATACCAGCCATTATTGCTTTCTCATGGTATTGGTTTAAAGTCTTAACTTCATTACAATTTACCAATATTTCTGTGTTTAAATCACCAGCTGTTTATTTAGGGCATGCCATGTTCCCTTATAGTAATGATTATATGGGTTTTAGTGGAATACAGTTTAATGACGACTCTGAAGCCCAATTGAGTGAAATATTGGCAAACTTATTTGCATCAGTACAAAGAATGGAAATCCTTTATGGAATCATATTTGCCGGAATTTTATTTTCTGTCTCAATTTGGGTTAGAAGATATAGAAATACAACCTAATATAAATTAGAATGATAGGAAAAATAAAAAGCGACAGTAATGTGTCGCTTTTTTTTGTATAATCACAATCAGTTTCAATTTATTATTAGTCACATATATGGCCAGTCATTTAAATCTTTACCAATTAAATCATTTCAAAATGCGCCATGGTGGTGAGCTCAACCAAGCCATACTTGCCTATGAAACATGGGGTACATTAAATGCCAACAAAGACAATGCTGTATTAATATTAACAGGACTATCGGCTGATTCACACGCGGCATCTCATGGAGATCCACATGATACAGCGGGTTGGTGGGAATACATGTTAGGACCAAATAAAGCCATTGATACCAATAAGTGGTTTGTTATTTGTGCCAGTTCATTGGGCAGTTGTAAAGGTTCAACTGGTCCTTGCTCGCCTATGCCATTAAGTAAAGAACCTTATAAATTTTCCTTTCCTGATTTAACTTTAGAAGACATTGCTAATTCATCTTTCGAAATGGTTCGGTCATTGGGCATAGACAAGCTCAAGTGTGTTATTGGACCTTCAATGGGTGGTATGACGGCCTTGTCTTTGCTATTACAACACCCAGATGCCAGCCATCACATGATAAATATTGCCTCTGGCTGTTACTCTAGGCCATTTAGCACTGCTATCAGATCGTTACAGCGTGAGGCCATATTAAAAGATGTGAACTTTAATGATGGCTATTACTCCAGTGATGAATGGCCAACCCAAGGAATGAAACATGCACGCAAATTAGGCATGTTGTCTTATCGTTCAGCAGAAGAATGGAACGATAGGTTTCCAAGATCTTTGCGTCAAAGACCAGATAAGCCCTTTGGTATTGAATTCCCAATTGAAAGTTATTTAGAACACCATGCAGAAAATTTTGTGCACAAGTTTGATCCGGTCAGTTATATCTATTTATCGCGGGCAATGGATTGGTTTGATGCATTTGATTATGCAAAAAATGAATCACACAATCCTTTCGAAAGAGTTAATCTAGATTCAGCTATGGTGGTGGGTGCTCGAAGCGATTTATTGTTCCCAAAAGAACAACAAAAAGAAATGGCCACATTACTTAATGATGCTGGATGTGAAACGCAATTAGAGATTACTGATTCTATACAAGGCCATGATTCATTTTTGGTTGATGCAGAAAATTATTCCAAAATCGTAGCAGAATATTTAAAAGATTTATGATTCTGCAGTTTTAATCTATTAACTACAGAATCACAATAATAGAGTTATTTAAGCCTGAGGTGGCAATGCGTCCTTGTTATCAGAACCTGGCTTATCCTTTCCACCGAATTTTGAACTAACCCATGCGCCAGCTTTGTTCTTCATTTCGCGGAATTTCTTAGAACCTTTTTCTAATTTCGCTTCCCATTCTGGATTGGGTTCTTGTCCTTCTGTGACCTTAAAGAATACTTGCATTAATGCAGTCATCGCAAAAGGATCAATTAATGCAGCTTTCAGTCCATATGATGCAACCACTGCAATGATTAATGGCATATAACTTAAATCGGCATTGCCAGCTTTGAGCGCCAATGCAATAGGCAGAAATCCAATGATAAATATCAACAAAGTTAATACCCAACTAATAATGGTCACAAATACTGAGTTTTTTAAGAATGTCTTATAGTTTTGTGCATACAAAACAACCGCTTTTTTTGATCCTTCCCATGGATTGTCAATTTCGTTTTTGATGTTATAAGCCAAAATAATTTCATCAACATAATTGACTGAATTTTTAAGCACTGTATTAATGGCACTAACAATTGGCTTAGGAATTATTGGGAGGAATGTCATAATCCCTGAAAATAATCGTGTAATAAACTTAACCACTTTTTTAATCGCTTGATCGACTAAAAATAGAACAGATGCTTCTTTAAATCGTTCTTTTACTATGCCTTGGGCATAGGTTATTTGACTTTTACCAGATGGAATTTTTTCACCATCTAAGTGCTTAATAATAACGGCAATGTGTCCTGCCTTGACCATATACAACAAATATTCACGCAAATAAAATAAAAATCCAGAGACAATTGCCATGCCACCAAACATGCCATAAAGAAGTCCTGTTGCTGATCCATCATCACCACCTGCTACAGTCCCAACAGACCAGCCAATGCCTGCTCCAGTCCCTGTTCCTATGACATAAGCCAATGTAATTGCAAAGAAAATTAGGAATCTAAATAGCATAAATTCTTTGGTTTTCCACAGTGCTGAAAACACAGTACCCATTTTAAAGTCCATCATAATAATTACCTCTTTTTATTTTAAAGGGGTCAGTACCCTTAATATAACTACATAGTTTTTAACCTATAAAGGCACAATAAGGGTACTGACCCCTCTAAAAAGCTATGAAATAGGTCTAATTCCTACCGATTTTTTGAGTTCTTGCATAAATGGCACAGAAAACTCACGCGCTTTTACAGCACCTTTTAATAATTCTTGTTCAATTAATTCTGGTTGTTGCATTAATTCATTGTACTTTTCTCTTGGAGCAGACAATTCTTTATTAATGAGTTCAAATAACTCTTGTTTCGCAGCGCCCCAAGCAATGCCATCTGCAAAGGCTTGTTTAAAGATTTGAGTTTGTTCTTTAGTGGCAAAGGCTTTGTAGATATCAAAAACAAAAGAATCATCAGGGTCTTTTGGCTCACCTGGTTCTAATAGGTTGGTTTTAATCTTCATGATGTGCTTGCGCAACTTTTTCTCTGGTAACCACAATGGAATGGTGTTGTTGTAACTCTTGCTCATTTTTCGTCCATCAAGTCCAGGTAGTACGGCTTGATCTTCTGCTACAATTGTTTGTGGCATATCGAAATGGTTCCCAAAATGGTGGTTAAATCGAGCGGCTATATCACGTGCCATTTCTAAATGTTGAGTTTGGTCCTTACCCACAGGTACTTCATTGGCATTGAACATGAGTATATCGGCTGTCATTAATACAGGATAAGAAAACAAGCCCATGGTAATGCCTTTGTCTGGATCTTTTGCTCCAGATTCAATATTTTCTGCCGCCAAAGCTTTATAGGCATGTGAGCGATTCATTAATCCTTTTGAACACATGCAGGTTAATAACCAAGTCAGTTCAGGAATTTCCTGAATATCTGATTGGCGGTAAAACATGGCTTTTTCTGTATCGAGTCCCAAGGCTAACCATGTGGCTGCAATTTCTTTGGTTGATTGTGCAATTTTTTCAGGTTCCCAACATTTAATTAATGCATGTAGATCAGCCAGAAAAAAATAACTGTTAAAATCTTTAGATTGGCTTTTTGCTATGGCAGGTTTTATGGCGCCCACATAATTTCCTAGGTGTGGTGAACCTGTTGTTGTTATACCTGTTAGTACAGTTTTCATTAATTATTTCCAAATATGACAGTAAATGTAAATCTTAAGCATTGTTCATTAATAATTCAATTATCCATTTCAATACGGGCATTTTATTTCAGTAATCCTTGATAATGTATGAATATAATTACATGAAAAATGTGAACTCCATCTGTCTCTTATACACATCTCCGAGCCCACGAGACAGGCAGAAATCTCGT
>CAJXVJ010000022.1 GCA_913061105.1 uncultured Alcanivoracaceae bacterium
GGCCACGGTTCATTACATGGTAAAAAGCATTTTCATATTCTATACGTTGAGGTCTTGGCATAAATTAATTTTATATTATTTTTGAATCATGAACAAGTCACTTGACCCCTTATATTTTTTTTTTATAAACGTATGTCCTTTGTATTCATTTACACAAAAGATTGGTCTATTCACCAAGTTTTGATTAACTGGTCATCTCTGTGCCAATTGCCTCCTCTTTGTCAAAAATTCATAGACAAAAAAACCATGAGTAAGTCAGAAATGGATATGATTTTAATATTGACTGATAAATACAGAGAACGATTAATGAGCATTTCATGGTTTATGAAAATGCTCAATCAAGACATCGCTTTTAAGGCTAATGCTGAGGACAATTGTAAAGGTCATTTCTGGGAAAGTCGGTTCAAAAGTCAAGCACTGCTTGATGAAAGAGCACTTTTGACTTGCATGACTTATGTTGATTTGAATCCTATTCGAGCCGCTATGGCCAAAACTCCTGAAGAATCAGATTACACTTCAATTCAAGAAAGAATTACAAATAATAAATCAGATCTTATGCCTTTTGGAGATGATGATATTCCCTATTCTTTATCGCTTTATTTAGAACTTGTTGAATTAACTGGTCGAGCAGTTTTAGAGACTAAACGGGGATTTATACCTAAAGATTTACCTGATATATTAGAACGGTTAAATCTCAATCCTGATACATGGTTGGATGAATTAAATCAATTCAAAACCAGTCGTGTCACAGCGGTTGGAACAGTCAGTCAGCTTAAAGAATTCTGCCAAAGTGTCGGCAAAAAATGGCGTACTGGGATTCAATTAACTCCAGCTTTAGAATAGTAATAAATCACAAGTTTTTCAGATACGCTTTTTGAGTGTAATGGATTAGTTCGTTTCAAATAAGGCAAAAATCTAAATTTTTAATCATTCCCTCTCAAAACTATTTTTTCACAGTCAAAAACCAATCAATCAGAAGAAAATCAAGCCAAAATATTACAATTTTTGCCTTAATTATTTTTTTTATAAACGTATGTCCTTTGTATTGATTGTTGGGTTTGTGAACTTTGTGCCTTAGTGCGGACTTTTTTGGTTGACTGAAGTCAACGCCCCTATCCTGGTTTTTGCTCTTTGTTTGTAGAGATACAATGCCTTGCGTCTTTTTGTTTTAGTAAGAAAAAATGGATCAAATAATGTAGGTTAAAACCTACCATACGATTTGTGCTAAGTAAGGTAAAGACTACTAATCTGTTTAATTTAGAAAAATTTTTCTATTTATTCGATGTGCCCTTATTTCGTGTTCTTTTCATTATTGTTACTTTGATACTGATATTTTAATTTAATACGGTTAGATTATGAAAAATGAAGAAGTATACACTAGGTTGAGTCCTCAAATTGCTGTAGGATATATAACTATTGGAAGTGTGAGATATTTTCTTCTCTAAGAAGCTATTTTCTATATTAATGATTAAAAAAACACGCTTAACTATTCAAGAATAATTAATTTTCAGGAACACTAGTTTATGATTTTAAATACTATCAAGGCCATTTATATAACCACTATATATCTTTTGTTATCTTTTTTTAACAATGTGCAGGCAGAGATTCAATCAGTTTCAACCTCGCATATAGGCTATAGTCCCACCACTCTAGAGATTTTTTATACGGATACGGAAGTCATTCAGGCAGGTACAGAAATAACTATTACTTTACAAAACTTTGGTGAAGATACGTTACTTCCTTCCCAACCAATAGTCAGGTCAGGTATCGGTTTTCAACCAGGTATTAGTTTTGGCATCCAAACAAGTTATATTCGAGATTCCCCAACCACTAGCCGAGTCTTATTTACCATAGATACTACTATCGAAGGTGGAGAACCTGCTGGAGCAAAATCGATTCTAATAGATGGATTCATAACAGCCTATAACCCTAACTGTTATGTAACTGTATCCAGAATTTTAGCTGATACGACGATTTCTTCTAGCTCTAGTCCACAAGACGGATCCTGTACAATACCCACAGACCAAGTCATATCGACTAGCTCATTGAGTATTACCACTCCTGGTGCTGCCTCGGTTTTAACTACTTCATTCAAATTCAATGTTCTTCCGATCGTTAATGACTCAAATATAGGGATTGATTTTAGTAATTTTGATGCAATTGTTGCAGCTAATCCTACCATCACCTTAGTTTCGGGATGGTCTGGGGGCTCAGAAATTAGTAACGTAGTCTACGATAATGTGAGCAAACAATTAACAGGGACAATCAGCACTACTATCCCAATTCCCGCCAATACATTTGTTACAATACAGCTGCCCATAATTAATCCCGCCTCACCAGCAGATTATAATGTAGGGCTCATCTATGACGAAGCCATATTTCCAGAATCCAACCCTCTGACCATTGTCGATAACCCTGAGTTTATCGCCACTGGATCACTTAGCAATAATATACCCGGTGCATCTTCTGATTTAACTACCTCATTGCGTGTCAATACGATAACAACTATAGGCTCAACCATAGGTATCGATTTCATTGGTCATGACACCGGCTTCAGTTCTAGCATATCCACCACAAGCCCGTCAATCACGCTAATTTCTGACTTGGGAGCAACCGAATTTAGTGATGTGACTTACGACGCTGTTAGACAACGGCTAACATGGACAGTCATCAACGCTGATATTCCCGCCAATACACTTATTACATTTGAAGTGCCAATTGTAAATCCAACAACAGAAGGTATTTTTGATTGGGGAGTGATCTATGCCGAAGGCATCTTGCCAATATCCACTCCTTTGGTCATAACATCAGGGGCGGTAGTTTCTAATGTATCTGCTGTAGTAACTGGATCTCCCGTAGAAGAAGAGGAATTAAGCGATCTGTGGGTTAGTTTTAAATACTCAGGTTCACTTGCAGCAGGTAACACAGTGCAAGTTTATCTACCAGGTTTTGGTGGTTCAATTAGTCCAAGCCCAATAATTTTAACCGAAGTTGGAGCAACGA
This sequence comes from uncultured Alcanivoracaceae bacterium, assembly GCA_913061105.1. Lineage (GTDB taxonomy): Bacteria > Pseudomonadota > Gammaproteobacteria > Xanthomonadales > Marinicellaceae > NORP309. The sequence continues at coordinate 3,004 of CAJXVJ010000022.1, forward strand.
TTTCTAGTGCAACTTACAATGCAAACAACGAAGTATTAACAGTCACTTTTGGTAGCCCTACTATTGCTGCTAATACGCCGGTGACATTGATTATCCCCACTTTGCAGCACCCAGCCGCTGGTAGTTATTATATCGAAGTTAGAGCTGGGTGCTGTTTTGTAAAGGCAGTCCAGCCACTAGTTATATACCCCATACTAGGATTTCCTGATAAGCAATGTTCCAACCCTGTGACCATTAACCCAACAATTGAGGCCAGCAATAATGCGATATTATCGCTAGAATTCTACCATGACGCTCCAACCATAGCAGATACAATTACATTTAATCTTTTGGGCTTTGGCACCGGCATCAGTGCCAATCCGGTGGTCACTGGTGACATATCCTATAGCACGGCTAACTACAATTCAGTCAGTGGCGACTTGGTATTATCTGGAGTTTCATTCCCACCTGAAAGTTACTTAGACCCAGTGCCTACTCAAGTATCAATTCCAATTACACAGAATCCTGCAGCTGGTCTATATGATCTAGAGGTTTCTTATAATGGTAGGCTGGCATCAGCCCCACTTATTATTAATCCAGCATTTAATGCTACCAGTGCTTTAGACGTAATCACTCCAGATGATCCATCCATATTAACAGTCTCCTTTAGCATCGATGCGCTAATGACTACGGGTTCTACTATTGGTATTGATCTTAAGTGTTTTGGGGCAGATGTTGCAACGAACCCTGGCATCAACTTAACTTCAGGTTGGGGGATTTCAGGATTCAGTGATGCAATCTATGACTCAGTGAGTGAACAGTTAACATGGACTGTTACCAACGCTGATGTTCCTGCTAATACACTGGTTGAAGTTGAAGTACCACTTGCGGCAAATCCTGCCAGTGGTACATACAACAACGTAGGAGTAATTTATGCTGGAGGTATCCTGCCAGTGTCGAATTCCCTCACATTACTTAATACAATTAGCTCTGTCAGTAGTAGCCTTAACAACTCTTTGGCTAGTGCTAACAATACGACATTATCGGTGTCTTTTAGTATCGATGGCCCGATTTTACCTGGAAACTTTTTTAAAATTAATTTACCTGGTTTTGGCACGTCAATCACTTCGAAACCTGTTATCAGTCAGGTTTCTGGATGGGGCACAACAACACTAACGTCTCCAGTATGGGATTCAAGCACTGGAGTCCTGACGGTATCGGTTAGTGGAAGTGGCTTTGTTGCTGCCAACACCCTAGTCACCGTGAGCGTACCTATCATACAAAATCCTGAATTAGGCAACTATACCGTTGGAGTGGAATACATGGGTGCTCAAGGCTCATCTCCTTTGGTTATCGATAACAACCCACCGAGCTTTGTCAATTCAGGCCCTGGCGGCTTGACTGTAGCCCAAAACTCTCCTGCAGTGGACATCAAAGACTTATTATATATAAGCGATATCGATGCTACACAGACCGAGACTTGGTCACAAAGTAGCGCACCTTCACATGGAATACTGTCTTTTGATTCTGCCACTGCCAGTAGCGGCAGCACTGTTATCGAATCTGGAGGAAGCATTACCTATACCCCGACGCTAGGTTATGTTGGCACCGACAGTTTCACTATTCAGGTCAGCGATGGGATTAACAGCACAACAAGGGTTATCGATGTCATCGTTGCTAATATCATAAGTAGTATCAGTTCTTCCATACCCGGTGAGGCAAGCACGCTGACGGTTTCTTTTTTAAGCGCATCACCACTGCCCATCGGCACAACTGTGACAGTTTCAATGCCGGGTTTTGGAAACGCAATAGTAAGTTTTCCTGCCATCTCACTAGTTTCTGGCTGGGGCCCAACAGGCTTTAATTCGGTCAGCTATTCTGCTGCTAGCAGCACTCTAACATGGTCTACCACTAATTTTCCTGTACCTGCAGGAACCCTTTTAACTGTTAATATTCCTGTGGTTCAAAATCCAGTTGCTGGTAACTATAATGTGGCTGTAATGGAGTCGATTTCAGCGTCTTTAATCCCGTCGGCTACTGATCTTGTCTTCAACACTCCACCAGTATTTGTAAACCCAAGTAACGGCAACCTGAACGTGGCTCAAAACGATACCGCCATCGACATTAAGAACTTATTGCATGTTAGCGATATTGATAGCTCACAATCGCTAAGCTGGTCAGAAGCTGTCTCTCCATCTCATGGTACATTGAATATTAGCTCTGCCACTAATACCAGTGGTAGTATTGATATTACTCCAGGCGGAAGTATCACATATACTCCGACGCCGGATTTTGTTGGTACCGATAGTTTTGCCATTCAGATTAATGATGCACTGGCAAGTGCAGTTAGAGTAATTAATGTCGATATTGTCGATTCAACAGCTCCAACCATCTCAACTGTCACTATTGTTCCTAGTTTAACAATGACAGTCGGTTCAGAGGTAACGGCTACAATTATCGTAATCAGTGATATCGATGACTATACCTCCGGTTTGGGTGGTATTTCTGGAACCATTGCAGGTTTTAGCCTTGCTAATTTGTCGCGATTAAATGCTACAACTTATACAGCCTCTTTTATCATTATTGATGGCGGTACCGATGTAGCTGCAGACAGTGATATCCCGGTCAATCTCACTTTATCCGACAGTTCAGGCAATATTTCAGATGCTTATACCTCTGCAATCAATCAGGGCAATGATGCCATTTATGCCAATTTACCGGATGTAACCTTAATCGCGAGTCCCAATAGCATTGATGAAGATGCTGGATCATCTATATTAACAGCAACTTTAAGTGGTAGTTTAGCTAATCAATGGCCGGCAGATATCACCATCAATTTAGCCTTTAGTGGAACTGCGACATTATTTGCCGATTTCAGCAGCTCAAATAGTATCACTGTGTCTTCAGGAAATAGTTCAGGAACAACCGAAATCATCCTGTTGCCTGATGATACCAGCGAAGAGGATGAAACCATTATTGTTGACATTATTAGTATCTCTGGTGGAGCCAATCAATCAGGTATTCAACAACAGACCGTGACTATCATCGATAACGACAACATAGCTCCGGTTATTGGTGGTACTAGTGCTGGACAAGCGGTTAATGATAATGCCAACATTCTCCCCTTCACCACTGTCACTATTAGTGACTTTGAAACAGATAATGTAATCACCACAGTAACTTTAGATGATAATACTAAAGGCTCTTTTACAGAAGCATCACTGTTAGTTTCTGGCTTTACAGGTTTAGGTCCATATACGCTGGCATCTACAACGCCATCAATGGCTCAAGCAGCTATAAGGTTGTTGATGTTTGATCCAACTGAAAATACAGTGGCCGTTGATAGCACCGAAACCACTACTTTCACAATTGATGTTAATGATGAAGCTAATACTGCAAATAATACCACTACTGTTGTTTCTACTTCGATTAACGATATCCCAACCATCACCTTACTGCCAACGGATGTAAGTGCCACTGAAGATACTTTGAGTGATGTTGATATCTCTGCTTTAATCCTAGCTGATAATGACATTGTCGATACTGACTATACGTTTATACTGGCCGTTGATTCAGGTCTATTAAGCGCCACAAGTACAGGTACTGTTATAGCCAATGGCTCAGGCACAGCCACTTTGACACTAACGGGTCCCATGGCAGATATTGATTCTTTTTTAGATATCACTAACAGTATTCAATATACTGGAGCTATTGGCATCAATGGTGATAATGCAGCAACTTTAACTGTCACACTCAACGATGAAGATGGAAGTGGGCAAGTAAGCGGAGGTTCTACTAATTTAGATATTGACGAATTGATTGATGTCATCCCACCAGTAATCACACTTATTGGAGACAACCCTCAGTCATTTGAAGTTGGCTCTTCTTATGTTGAGCTTGGTGCTACTGCAATTGATAATAAGGATGGTGATATAACGGAAATCATTATTATCGATGCAAGTGCAGTTAATATGAATGTAGTCGATAGTTATTCTGTTACTTATGATGTTCAAGATGCAGCAGGTAATGATGCCATTCAGATAACACGTACAGTAAATGTAGAGATTCATGAAGCCGACCTTGGGATTATAAAAACGGATGCTCAGACTTCATACACAATTGGCGAACCCATAACTTATATGATTACAGTAACAAATGACGGACCCACAGATGTAGTCGATGCATTGATTCAAGATACTCTTTCAGCTCCTTTAGATTCTTCCTCAGCGGTATGGGATTGCACAGCCAATCTAGGAGCCAGTTGCACATCAACTGGTGTTGGCAGTATTCATGATCTAGCAAATATTCCCTCTGGAGCTTCGGTAAATTATGCACTGACTGTCTTAACTGCAGACCCAGAGTTTGAAGGATCCGTTATTAATACAGCCACTGTAACCGAACCTGTAAACATAACTGACTCCAATCAAACCAATAATATCTCTACAGATTCATCACTTTCTGTGTTGTTTACCAATGGTTTTGAAGACCCTCTATTGGCCTTGCAAAAATGGTTAAGTATTATTTTCGATAAATAAGTAATCAATTGAATATAAATCGATGATTTTGTAAATTGGAAGCCAAATCCGCGGGGCAAAATAACTAATTCAAATTAGTAAAATGCAATAGCGTCAGTATCCATTATTTAATTATATCTATGATATTAAAGGATATATTTACCTGAAAAATCTGAAAAGGATACTGATGTGATGAACGCCTCCGAGTCGGCATCAATGAATAAAATTTATGTACCTAACTTGTTATAATAATCTAAAATAGAGGAACTTCAATTTGATCCCTTTGATTCCAAATGCGATGTATGTCCTAATGCTAATATTTCCTCAGTATCTATGTACATGGCTAGATATGGTACACGAAACAAACTTAAAGAGATATTCATCAAAAACCTAGAAAAATTTTAAGCATTGATTTAACAAAGTATATTATTCTGATTTGTAGTATAGATTAAAAAAATATCGGTATTAATTACAAGAAAATTATGCGCAATCAACTACTTACAACCTTTTTTTACAATTAAATTTTATAATTATTTTACATCTACTCAACTTTTATTTACTTTAAAATAATACAGGGGTCAAGTGACTTGTTCATGAATCAACTTAATGATCTTGTCAATTTTCTTTCCAAACTTCTTGTTCTCATGTCTTTTTCTTCTAATTGTACTGGTGTTATAACTAACTGAGCCAATATGACTAAGATTAAAATATTTTGCTATATCTTTTAAATATTTCCCACTTAATTCCTGACATAAATACATAGCCACTTTCCTAGCCTCAAACTCTGATGTCCTTCCTGCTGCTACTTGTGTAATTTCATCAATATTCTGACCATAGAAATTAGCAATAATTTTTATTATTGGTTTCATTGTTAATGGTGGCTTTATTATTCTAGTTTTTTCTTCAGATGAAACTTTACTTAATAATTTATCATATACCCATGTCTTAAATTCAGTTGCTCCAATAATTCCAGGCAAATTTGATCTTGAATAAATTTTTTCAATCTCAGAGTCATTTCCTTGCAGTACAAATTGTTCATATGCCTTATATTTGCTTCTATGTCCCAAAACATCGTATGTAAAATTTCGATAAAGCCATTTTTCAGGTTTAACTTTGTTAATATATGCTGGATAACTTGACCATTGATATTCTGATAAATTTTCAACCAATGGTTTTTTCATATCAATTGGGTTTCGATGAATATAACGTGTTAATTGCATAATATATTCATCTTTATCAACTAATATGGCTTTAAATCTTCCTCTAAACAAAGGACCATCGGTCTTCTTTAAACGATTATATCGTTGCGTATAAACACCATTGATATGACGCATAATTCTTGATAAATTTGCATGAGGGGTTTCAATTAAAAGATGGTAATGATTTCCCATTAAACAATATGCATGGATAATACAATCAAAACGGATATGAACTTCGCTTAATGTGTCTAGAAATGCATGAAAATAATTTTCATCATGAAATATGAATTTGCGACCACGGCCACGGTTCATTACATGATAAAAAGCATTTTCATATTCTATACGTTGAGGTCTTGGCATAAATTCATTATATATTATATTTTAATCATGAACAAGTCACTTGACCCCCTCTTTCCTTGTTATATCGTTGTGTATAAACACCATTTATATGACGCATAATCCGTGACAAGTTTGCATTTGGTGTTTCAAGAAGTAAGTGGTAATGATTCCCCATAAGGCAATAGGCATGAATTATGCAATCAAATCTTGTGTAGACTTCACTTAGTGTTTCTAAAAAGGCTAGGTAATATCTTTCATCATTAAAAATGAATTGACGGCCTCTACCGCGATTCATTACATGGTAAAAAGCATTTTCATATTCAATACGTTGCGGTCTTGGCATGATATTAGTATATATTAATCTTGATTGTTAAATAAGTCACTTGACCCCTGCTTTATGACTTGAGTAACAAAGGTGAATGTCATGATAATGCTGTCGTTGAAAGTTTTTTTAGTCGATTAAAAACTGAATTAATTCAGTTAGAAACATATCCGAGTAGAGAAATTGCAAAGGGAAAAATCTTTGAATATATTGAGATGTTTTATAACAAAGTTAGACGACATTCGTACCTAGATTATGAAACACCAGAAAATTTTGAGAGAAAGTATTATAATACTTTCTCTCAAGAAAAATGTGTCCAGTGAAATGGGGGAGCTTCATTTTGACCCCTTTTACTTCAGTGAATTGGGGGAGGTTCATACTGACCCCTTTTACTTTTATTCATTGATTCTAATCACTACTACTTTTCTGATTTCAAAAAATACCTACCATTTTGATCAACATGTAACTTTGGTGTAGAAAATAAAAAATAAAGAAAACTGATAATTGAAATTGTTTTATTAACATCCTTCATATCATTGTCAAAACTAGCCAGAATAGCTGCTAATATTAAACCAACAAATACAATTATTATCGATAGAACATAATAAAACAACTTTTCACTATTTATAAATTTATTTATAAAAAATCTTCTTAAAAAATATAGAATAATTGTAGATATAATTATTATTAAAACACTCATTCATCACCCAGATTATATATTGAATTAAATATTACTATTCCATCTCTACCAACTTCAAGAGCAGACATATTACTATAAGCACGTGTTCTTATCATTGTTCTATTAATCGTTGCCTTTCCATCAACTATGGATGCTTGAAAAGCTCCAGTATTCCCAAGAGGCACTGGAGTGTCTATTGGTTTTAAAAAGCCATATGTTGCAAAACTTAAATCTATAGCAAGATATGTCCATTCACCAGCTGTTTCCCCAAATAAATTATGGTGCCCTTGTCTAATAATACCTGGTTTTTGATGAGCTCCTTCATAAACATTATTTAGTCCATATGCAATTAACGATGAGCCAATATAGCATCCTGCAACAGTTGCGCACATTGATGCTCCTAACATTGCTTCAGCACTTCCTCCTGAAACTTGCATTAAACGTAGTAAATCATTTAATTCTAAATTGTCAGTAATAAATGGCTGCCTTCTACCATCATCCCAGTTTATCAAATTTGGATTTATCCATGAATCCCAATCTTTATCGGGATGCCACGTATAAGACGGTCTCTTTTTAGGCTTATAATCCTTATTATACCTTTTTCTAATCTCACCCAAACCCTTCCCATTAAATGCTTCATTACTTCCTAGACCATTTCCTTTTTGAGCATAAGAACCTTGATGAGTTCCTTTTGGCAAAGAATCTTTTGGTCTTTCACCAAATAATGCGTCACCTATTTCCTCTCTTTCTTTATGCTCTTCATTACTGCTTCGATAGTATTCAAAAGATTTATTTGCATCATCGATATTTCTCCAAGGCACATGCCCCGTAGGATCAGTATAACTCAAAGGGTTATTAAACACATAGGAATATCTGTTCATTGATTGAGTTACTGGTCCATCAGGAATAATGGTATCGGCTTGTAGCATGATTCCCAATTCTGGGTCATACAATCGAGCGTTATAGTTTATAATGCCCAATTGGTCAATATGTTCTTGACCTGTAAATCCTCGTTTTGTCACGTTAGATATTGGATTTTCATCTATAATGGTACTGTTATCACCAGCACTGCGTCTTTTTCCAAAAGCATCATAACTTAAGTGTTTTGTTGTAATGATATTGTAATTGTTATTTGTAACGCTTTGTACACTGCCTAAATGGTCTTTGTGTAGGTATTTAACTTCTTGATTACCACCATTGAAATCTGTCACCACAGTATCTCCAATATAGCGTTTGGTCTTTGTTGTTCCGTTCAATGTATTAACTATAAACTCGACATTGCCTACATAGTAGGTGGTTTCGTTCTCAGTACTGCCTACATCAATGCGTTTAATGCGTTGGTTATTGGTTCCATAGACAAAATCTACCGATGTTGCGCCTTTGTACATTTTTGATGTTTTGTTGAATGCGGTGTATTCAATAGTTCTACCATCAGATTCTGTTTGGTTGCCATTTAAGTCATAATCGAAACTCTTAATAACTGAGCCAGTGGAACAATTATTAGTTTTAATGGCATCAACACCATGAATCGAATCTGAAGAATAACAATATTTATCCCCATTAAAATCTGTGATTCTACCACCTTCATCATAATCAAAACTCATGGTTTGAGTCAGTGGAGTAGATCCTGTTTGTGCCTCTACTACTTTTAACCTATTGATCGTATCATAGGTGAATTTTTCATAAAAAACGTTGCCTAAATCTCGCCTATCTTCGCGTGATTCTAGATTGCCAACAGTGTCATATTCATAATGAAGGCTTTGGATCGAATCACTTTGATGCACGGTATTAATTGATTTCACTCTTCCAATGTCATCATAACCCATTGTTGTTGTGACATTATTACCAGATTTTACTTCATTTGTGTTCCCAAAAGCATCAATGGCAATAACTTCTTGAAAAACAGTGTTTGTTTGTTGATCAATTGTTTTAAATTGATAACCCCGTTGGTTATATTCATATCTGACACTTTGTCCTGTGGCATCATATTGAGCCAATGGCCTACTGTGTTGATCATAGTATGCACTTTGCAAATAGGATTTATCAGCCCCACCAATGCCTTCACCTATGTGTTTAATTTCAGTCACATCATTTCGACCCAAATCATCATAAAAATAAGTGTTAATCATCTTTTGATTACTTTCTGATTTTAATAGACCAAAAGAAGCCAACGAGCTATCAGTCTCATATGTATAGATGAAAGAATCTTCAAAAGTCCCAACAGTACAAGTATCATTAGCTGATGTTTTGTATGTTTTTGAATCATTTCTACCTAAATCATCATAAGTCAATACAGTACAATTGTGTTTTGCATTGCGTTGGTAAAGTAACTCACCGTATAAATTGTATTTATATGTCCAAATACCCAGATTAGGATCATTTATATTATCAACATTATTAAAATCATCATAAAAGGTGTAGACCGTATCTGTAATTCCCTCTAATGGCCCATCAATGCTGGTTTGGTTACCTATTGCATCATATTCATATGTCGTTATATTTTCAGCAGAATCTTCAACACTAGTTAATTCGCCTAACATATTGCTAATTGATGTTGTTGGACGTCCTAAATCGTTTGATACAGTGACTGATAATGCCGAATAAAAATTTGTTGTTATTTCTTCATTGGCATTTCTGCTTTTTTGAACTCTGCCCAATGCGTCATATGCACTTCTATTCCAATCATTTTCGGTTGTCAGTGAAGGTACAGAGAATTTAGGAACCGATTTTTCTATTAAATTGCCAGAGATATCATAATGGCTATCAACATAAACGACTGAATCAGTTGCAAAACCTTCACTAACTGTTCGTACTGTTCGTCCTAATTTATCAAAACAATTCCATGTTGTCGGGCCAAATGATGTTGATATAGTATGAAAGGTTGCACCAGTACCTGAACAATAGCTACCTACACCTAATGCCTTTGTTGTTTGACTCCATTGACCTAATTCATCAATTTTATAATATAGACCGCCAAATGCATCATAACTGGATAAGCTAGCTATGCCTTGTTGATTGAATACTTTAGTTGGATTACCGTATTTATCTCTGCTATCAACTTCTGAAATTAATTGGTTGTTTTTTGATACTTTGTTGTTGTATCGACCTTCATTATCATACTCACTTACAGTAAACCTCATTGTTTCACCAGTAGCAGTTAACTCTACACGTTCGGGATTACCAAAAAAATCTCTGTTTTTATATTCCGTTTGTATATATTTTAATGCATTAGACTCTGAGTATTTTTTTTCTGTTAATAAACGGTGGTTACCATCATAGGTATATGCTGAGTTACGTATCTTAGTTCCAGATGACCGAGCAAATGTTGATGTGTTAGTTTTTACTTTATTGAATACATAATCGCCATTAGTTGGATAGTAATAATCCATGTCTGTGGTTTTTGTCAATAATGCAGTTGTTGAACCTTTATCATATGTATATTCGATTACCTGAGTAGGATTTCCATAAAAATTTGTTTCTTCATAATTAGTTGTGACAGATGTCCTACCAATTTGACTAACACCATCCAGTTCATATTGATCTGTACCCACAACATTTTGATAAACAAAAACAGTAGATTTGCTTCCTGTATCAATAATTATATCTTCCCATTGATAATCAACATATGAAATTCGATTTGCTCCATCTGGAATAGATTCAAATGATTCAGATGAACATACAAATCCTGTGATTCCTAAACATGGATCTTTTGGAGGTATAACTGGCGCACAATCAGAATTGACCCAACATGGAATTAACTTGTTTTCAGAATTTGCTGCTCTCATTGAAGTTGGTGAATGACCTGGATCAACAAAAAAGGTTTCCTTCTTATAGGCTAATCCCGTAAAAGGAAATTCTTGATGATAACTAGTTTGGTTTAATATACTATTATTTGTATCAAATACTTCAAATGTTTTAAAACCAAGAAAACCTCTGCCACCAGCTTGAATTTTTGCTCCATAGTAATGGTATTGATAAGTTTGCTGCAATCCTAGATAGGCAGTTGATGTGCCTTTTAAGTCATAATCTGCAATATCATAGAATGGGAAATCAATACTGTATTCTGAAACCAACGTCATTTTAGATGTAAAATCATATATGGGTGTTTTACCAGAGCCAAACCACGCATTCACAGAATTGTTTTCTCTTGTATAAACATTTGTATCAGTCATCGGTCTATATACAATATCTATATGATTACCTAAACCTTCAGTAATGGATACAATCTTATCTTTTGAGTCGATTAGGCCACCTGTGATTGTGCCTAATGTTGCATAGGCTTTAATCCTATCATCAGAATTATGAGTATTGTACTTAAATAATAAACTGTCCTTGATTCCATCATTGTTTACATCGATAAATAGGTGTTTATCAAGTAGGAAATTGTCATCATTACTTGTATCCTCATGTTCCCCTTTACCAGCTATTGTGTTTGTTCCGTGTACCGTACCTTGTATTGTATCTCCAACAGATATATTGCCATTTGATGTATTGGTGTATATAACTGACCATTTTGAATTCACAGCTCGACCATCGGAAAACATTAAATCAATAAAGCCATCACCGTTATAGTCCTCAAAACTGGTTTGATTTAAGTAATTTTCATTGCCGCCATCAAAACTAAATGCTCTTCTGAAAATACTATTATCAGTATATTTTCCTTTAACTGTTTCGAAACATCTCCATTTTTTATCTGTAACGCCGGTATCATCAGTAGCCACTTCAATGTAACACATTTCTTGAGACCCATCTTGATTGAAGTCCACAAAAGTTGGTTGAGTAATGCCCATTCCACACAAATTATAGCTTGAACAAGAAGTAGTCGGCTCTAAAGTCTTAACACTATATTCCCAATCATCTGCCCCAATTTGAACTAACCTTGCAATTGCCCATTGATAAATTCTTGAAGATGAATCAAATTGACAAGGGTTAATATCACCTTGTAATGTTGGGTGTGGAACACCATCTGGACATGCTTCAATTTCTACTTCCAATAAAATTTCTGATACACCATCTCCGTTATCATCAAAAAAACTGACAATATCAATATCATTAAATGGATATTCATCAACAATAATTAAACCACCATCGATTAGTTCAACATTACTGACATTGAGGTTAAATATTTGTGGTTCACCATATGCATTAGTGAGAATATGGTTTTCATCTAGACCAATATTGTTTTTGTATACTAATATATTTTCTGTAATATCATTGCCACTTCCGGTAGTCTCATGTTCTATGGCTTCTGGCAACCCATCACCATCGAGATCAAAAAACTTATCTGCAGAAAAATCTAAGGTAACTGGTGAACTATACTCAAAACCGTTCCATAGATAAACTTTGTCATTTACAGCTATGTCATTAAATCCATCACCATTAATGTCTATTAATCTTGAACTAAGTCTTTCAACTCCACCAGGAATCGACATATCTTGAACTGCAAATCCAGTTCCATCAGATTTAGCAATTGCAATTTGAGTTGTTTGATTGGCTGCAGGTACATCATTACCAATATCATAATTAATAACAAAATCACTTAATCCATCACCATTAATATCATAAGGGGTAACAAAATAATCATCTGTCGTAGTATCATCATTATCATGAACAAAAGGAGGGAAATCAATAAATGGTGATGATAAGTTTATTACAGTTGAACCAGTACTTGTCCATGAACCTGTATCCCAATTAAATACAGTAGGTTCGTAACAAGTACTTAATGAACTGTCGGTACACTCTGTAATTGAAGATAGTACATTGTATGCGTTAATTCCTGCACTTGGAATGCTTGGATACTGTGTATAACCTAAATCATAACTTCTTAAAGATTGACTATTAGACATTGAATCAATTCTGATTAGTCTTTTGTTATTTACTAAATGTTTGATATTTGGGTTAGTTGAGATTGCATTGCCTATGATCTCATCACTATCAACTGCATCATCATAAACAAACTCAATTTCATCCTTATAACTTTGACCAGCATTTATATTGGCTGAGTAATAGACTTTTTTTGGATAAAATTCAATTGTAGGCTTTGTTTCACTGGTTCCCGCTACTTTTCCTGAATAATATGAAACATCATAATAATTTCCTGATACATCATTCATTCTTGATTGCGCCCATGCAAAAGCTGGGTTGTCTGATGGTGTATCAGTCAGTGCTGAATCAACTAATGCTGTTGACTCTTCATTCGAACCTAATCCACAATTTCCATAATACGTAGTGTTGCCATTTTTATTTTGTGCTATAAAACATGTTGGGCTTCCAGCTTGAGAACCATATGATGTGTATTTAGTAAAGTCATTTATTTCTGTTTTATAAACAACACCGTCACCACCATAAGTTCCAGAATCTGTCTCCATATACAATCTTTTTCCATCAACACAAAAACGGTCAGATTCAGTAAAATTTACTTCTAAAACCAATGGATCGGCTGCTGCTTCAATATAATCTTGTTCATAAGTTTGAGAACAACGATTAATTACTGAATATCCACCAATTGACCATCCTTTACCTAATGATGATGTTGAAGATTGAGAACTATAGTTTATTGAAAAACTAGGTGCAAAACCACCACTTGCAGGTGCTGTCATAATTGGAATTGAGTAACTGGCCGCTCCATTATTAGAAACACTAAAGCTGCCCTTGGTTGCTCCTACTTTAGATGATGAAGCTGGAGCGGTTGGTAAGTCAGATATTTCAATGCCACTGTTTCCAGATCCATTTGGCCCTCGATATGGATATTCACTATTTATAACAATATCTTCTTCGTTTATTACACAATCATCACAAGGCAATATTTTTAATGTCATAGTTTCTGTAATGGGTAAAGTACCAGTAACTATAATATTGCCATTATTATCAATATCGTAAGTGTCTTTGTGTAACTGAAACCTGTACGTACCCGCGGTATTGATAGTACATTGGTAGTTTTCCATAACGAATTCACCATCGGCTAAATTTGTATCATTGTTACAGATGTTTGAAAGATGATCATAGCCTTCGTGATCCACTGCTGTAGGATCATACGTATTATTGACATAGGGTTGTATGTTTTCATAAAAATCATCGGTATACCAAGTGAATTTTATGTCACAAGATTCATCAACAGTAGGTTGACATTGAACAACATCGTCAACTTGTGATTCAACTTCATTTTGTGATTCAATTTCAAACCTAATCTCATGTAAAGATGCTTGTTTTGTTAGGTTTAGCATTGTTGATGCTTGATCATCATCAGCACATTCATCAGCATTATTTCCACCCAAAGCCTCTGTTATGGAACGGGAATATATATTGTTTTGAGAATCCAAATCCGAATCTTGATAAACCAACATTCCAGCATCAGCATCTGCAATAGTTGCCCAAAATTTGGCTTTGCGAAAACGCATGTGATCAGTTGAATCTTCATGATTATTCATCTCGAAACACCTGCCCGTGTGCCCTATATATTTTACATAACCATGATCATATCCTTGAAAATTATGATTATAAGGTTTTGGAGACAAAGGATTGAATCCAACTGGCACGGCTCCGAGTGTATATTTTGCACCACTTGAATTCTCATAATCGTAATTATCAAAGTATTTTCCAGTTGGTGATACAAGAACATTGTTTTCTTCTCTACTAATATTGACTGCTTGAACCCAAATTGGCACTCCATCATTGTCAAAAGTAGCAACTGTTGACATCTCCATGTTGTGCTCAATCCAAGTCAAAAATGATACTGACTTATCATTATTCTGCCATAGCCCAGAATAATGGTCATCATCATTAGGAGGTCCAAAAGTATTGGTATTTATTACTTCACCACCATCTTCTCCGCCCATAACACCAATTGCAAAATCTTGTATTTCTAATCTCAATGTTCCATCTAGAACTTCAAATCCATTTTCATCTACCAAAGGAGAATATGGCCCTAAATCATCGGCTGAAGTAATTTGTGTAAATAAATTCCCTTCTGAAAACCCTGTTAAACTTGATTCATAATCAATATCAAAAACCAATGTCGCATGACGGTTTGAATCTTCGCCTTCACCAGTTGAAAATAATACCTGTAAATTACCTGTATCTATGGTAGATATATCATTAGTTGTTGGATTTTTCTCTTGATAAGTAATATCACCTTCAAAATAATCTTTACCGGCCACTTGCTTTAATCTGGTTTGAAACCATGTTGGTGTCCAAACACCCCTAATTTCTCTATAAGCTAACCAGTAACCGATTAAATCATATGTATTGCTGTAATTTTCATGATTTGATGGCAACCCTAAATTATTGGCCCAATAAAAGTGCCAACCTGTGCCTGATAATTCAGGATTCCACCACATGCCAGGAAGTAGGTCACCTGGACCACCAGCAACTGGTCCATTTGAAGAGGGTATCCCAGGTGGCATAATTACACCATCGGGTTCTGCTAGTGTCGGTGTAAGAAAACCTTGGTTTTGTTGTTGGTTATCATCTAAAAGAGATACATCATCAGATTGTGGTGAACAACCAATGCCATTAATACATGCTTGTATTACCCATTCTGTGTTTTGATTTAGACCTTTACATTTTATTTGTGTGGTCCAAACATTTTCATGGTTAGTAGATGCGTTATTTATTTTGTCAGCATGATTTATTGTAAATTTATTTAAATCAGGACCATTGACGATACAACTATTATTATTTAGGCCAGCTGTTATATTAGTTATGAAAAAATAATCAGGTTTATAAGTAATATCTTCAAGAGTTCCAATTTCATCCATTATGGTTTGTTTGGGGTAATTCCAACTGAGGATGATATTTCCATTGTCATTGAACCAACCAATATTAATAGGTTTTTCAATTACTTTTTCATGCCTTCTAAGTATTTGATTTTCTGCTGGTTGATAAGGTAAATTAATGAATTCATTAGATCCTACCATAAATTTTTCATATGGAATTTGTGTAGTACCTGAACAAACATCACCATTTACTCTGTCACGTTTACAGGACCGTATTTTAAAGGTATATTTTCCGACAGATTTTCTTTTTAGAGTAATCAAAAAATTTTCATTATTACTGTCCCAAACATCTAGTGCATCAAGATAAAAGGTTCTTTCAAAAGCTGCAAAACTGCCACTATTATTTACTTGTGGTTGATCTGCTACAATATATGGCTGCATTTCTACAATTTCAAAATAATCAACATAGTTTAATACAGGTAATCCATTTACAGTATTTTGTGGATCTGGAGCAACTTTCCACATTAATTCAATACTGTATACATTTGTGGCTATACTTAGTTCTATGGGCTTTTCTAGATTTAATTCTGCAGAAACGACCGGGGTTTGGGCTGATACCAATCTTGGTTCCGAGCATCCGAGAATTTCATTACAAGCATATACATTAAAACTTTTACCATGTCTTGGATTATTATAATTGTATATCTTGGTAGTTTCCCAATAACTTTGGCCTTCTATGTATTGAATTGTATCTTCTAATTCACAAGTGTTATTGTTATTACAATTTTTTAAGTTTGGGACTATTCTAAAATAATCAGGTATAGTTGCTGGGTCTTCAGTTATTAAATTAACAGGATATTCAAATCCAATCTTAAAAGTTTTGTTAGCAGTTAAATCTTGCCAATTTATTGATAAATTTGTAGCACGTGACAATCCTTGTTTAAATTCTGAAGATATTGTTTCAGTTTCATATCCACATTTCGTCCCAATACAAGCCTGAATTGTAAATTTATCAGCATCCACCCCATTTAATATATATGGTTGTTCTACATCTAA
This sequence comes from uncultured Alcanivoracaceae bacterium, assembly GCA_913061105.1. GTDB lineage: Bacteria > Pseudomonadota > Gammaproteobacteria > Xanthomonadales > Marinicellaceae > NORP309. The sequence goes on from CAJXVJ010000022.1 coordinate 19,806, forward strand.
GGGCAAATATCTCTGTGATATGACGTTATCTAATCTGTATGCAACCAATTTATATGATGTGATTCCCCATTGATTATAATCGTGATCAATATTCTTATCCCATTTTAAGTATTTTTTATAAGAATCTTGATCATAATAGACATCTAGCGAATTTAATTCATTTGGTTTACAACTACTTGGCAAGTTAAAAAAGGCTGGATTTAGAATCGTCTGACAGGATGGTGAAGTTTTTGTTATCCCTCCAACTGTAGTTTGTATAGGATTACTCATATCAAGCTTGTTATTACTTGTCCAATACTCATATCTTTTATATACATCATGGCAAGACATGTTGTTAGATGAAGTGTAATCAACAAAAGTTGGGATTAGATGAGGATAACTGTTATCTTCGTTATTTAGTTCGAGTCTAATCGTACTATTAGTTTCAAGGACTTCATTATTTGTTAATGTTAAACTGTAAATAGGTCGTTTGTTTTTTAGGTTTACTATATTCGTATTTATTAAGCTTAAGTCACAAAAACCGCCAAATGATTTAATTTTTTGATCTCCAATCAAATTTGGTGCATCCAAAATTGACAAGTTTTTCAGCCCAAAAATTTCCGAACAATTTTCAAATGATGTAACTTTAGGGCCTTGCATCTGGATTGTTTCTATTTCAATAGTTTCAAGCCCGTCACAACTTTTAATTTTATTGCCATTTAATATTAATACACTCAAACTATCTGGTAGTTTATTAAAACCATCCTTAATATTGTTATCACTGATATCAAGATATTCTAATGAATCTACATTTGTTAGATTTGGCAAAGCATTTAATCCCAATCCTGATAAACGTAAATTTATCAATGTATCAAAATCTGTGAAATCTGGTAAACCCATATTTATGTAAGCACCATACATGAGTAAAGTTGACAGATTAGTTAAATCTTTTAAAGCAGATATGGATATAATATCTGGATTATTTCCTAAATCCAATCCCGTTAAATTTACCATGTCAGTAATTTGTACTACATCAGAATCTTGTAGGCTATGATTTGGGCACAATAGAGGATTTTCTATTTCAGTTAATAATTGAGAATCAGAATAAGAATTATTATTCACACAGGTTTTTATCGCACCTGTTAAATCTCCAACAGTCAATTCTGGAGGCTTGGTTGAAAAATCTTTTTGAGTGGTCCATCCAGAACTAGATCCACCAGATGATTTATCGGTACTATTTGGATTTTTAGAAGCGTTTTTACCAGTTGTTTTATCGCTGTTTGTGGATTTATTTGCTGAACTAGCGCGTGCTGCACTTTCAGAAGTTATTGGTATATATACAGCTTGTATTTGGACTTTGTAATCAGCAAGTTCACGATCTTTGAATTTGATGCTTTGTTTTTTCTTTAGTTTGCCATTTCTTTTGTATTTTAATGGGACATCAAATATTTCATAACTTTTATCGTCTTTTGAGACATAAACTTTATAATGAGAGACTTCATATAGAAGAGAGTCATCTAGGTTTTTTGGCCTCTTCCATTTGATTTTTAGAGTGGTTGGATAAGTCCCATCTGGATTTACTTTGGCTTTGATTTTGACATTTCTGGGTTGAAAAAATTGAGCATCAGTACCTACATCACTGGCCTGGCACTGTGTACAATTACCTGTTTCCTGTAAATCACCGTCATTTGGTGGTACGGGTTGTGCCATGACCCATTCATAAATCGCTTGCTCAACAGCAATTGCATCAAAATGACCCAGGTCTGTTATGACTTGAGCAACAATGCCATCATATACTGCTTGTGGCATGCCCTCTGGTAATGATGCTTTTACGTTGAAAGTCAGACTAATGAGTAATACTAGTATCGCCAATTTTTTCATGATGAATATCCTTTTTTTATTTTTTATATTTTATTTGTGAATGTTTTCTACTATTCATATC
>CAJXVJ010000023.1 GCA_913061105.1 uncultured Alcanivoracaceae bacterium
GAGATTTCTGCCTGTCTCGTGGGCTCGGAGATGTGTATAAGAGACAGGTTTTAGTCATAATATCTGTTTTGATTATTAACTGGTTACAGATCGTTGATGTACAGGCTAATTCTCAGCCAAGTATTGTTATTCAAGCCATGGCAGAAAATGAAATACAACCCAAGCTATTGCATGATAAAAAAGGCAGGACCCATTTGATTTATTTTAAAATGGAACAGGTTGATTCTCGATTAGGAAATTTGTATTACAAGCAATACAAACCAAATGTAAATAAATGGTCAGAACCGATTAAAATTTCATCCAAGACATATCGAAGACCTGATGTGATTGCCACAGCAAAAATGGCGGTTGATGGACAAGGCCGATTACATGCGGTTTGGCTTGATCATAAACCAACGGCCTATCTGTATAGCCGCTCTGATAGTGCCATTGAAAAATTCGAAACACCACGTGCAATAATTAAAAAGCACATAGATGGGGCTGAGGCCAATGCAGTTGTGTCAACATTTAATAATCAAGTCAATCTGTCATGGATGGCAGGTCATGATGAAAATTTAAGGACAGTTTATTCCATGACATCAATAGATAATGGAGAGACTTTTGGGCCTGAATCAATGATTGGAGACCAAAGCCTTGGTGGTTGTGCATGTTGTGCATTTGCCAGTAGTTACACTGACAAAGGAGAATTGTTAGTGGCATATAGAAGTGCCGAAAACGGTGATGATCGTGACATGCAATTATTGTCGTCTTATGACTCTCATAAAAGTACAACACTCATTGATAAGTGGAAATACAATGCCTGTCCAGTTAGTACCAATAGTATGGTACAAGACAGTCAACAAAATACATGGATAACATGGGAAACAAAAGGCAAAATCTATAAGTCTATGAGATCAGGAAAATCTATCAATCCCATAATGGTTAGTCCAGAAAGCAGTATAATTCGTCAAAAACATCCAGTAATAGCAATCAACAATGCTGGCAATCAACTTATTGCTTGGAGTGAAGGCGATGGCTATTTCTCAGGAGGTGAATTAAAGCTAAAAGCCTATGGGCCACAATCTCAAGAATTAAAAACACCATCAACACATGCAATGCTCCCAGCATTATTCAGTAGTGCATCTGTGGTCGCGTTAGCTGATGGGTCTTTTCTGGTTATGTACTGATAGAAATTATTGAATTGTAGAAATAATTAATCAATGATACTATATTGATTCTTTTAAAAAGGGTCAAGGCATCATATGAATTCGTATATTTTTTCAAGCAACAAAATTCTTCTTTCTCTTGTACTAACGTTAGTGTCATTATCTGCACTGTCAGAAACAAAAATGCTATCACAAGGAGCCATCAGTGAAAATAATGTGGCATTTATTTATGCAGAAGATTTGTGGATATCAAATAGTGATGGTAGTAATCCTAGCAGATTAACCATTGATAAAGGAGTAGAGTCGAATCCCATATTTTCACCAGATGGCAACACCATTGCCTTTAATGCCCAATATGATGGTAACAATGACATTTACATAATACCTGTTGAAGGAGGTGTACCCAAAAGACTAACTTGGCACCCGAGTCTTGACAATGTTTTAGATTTTTCATCAGATGGAACCAGTTTGATTTTTACTTCAAATAGAACCTCACATACTGGTAGGTTTTCTCAGTTACACACAGTTTCAATTGATGGTGGGGCAGTTGAGAAATTAAAAATTCCAACAGCCTTTTTAGCTTCATATTCAGATGACAATAAACACATAGCCTACACTCCAAATGGAGCGGTGTTCACACAATGGAAAAATTACCGCGGTGGAACGATGTCAAAGATTTGGATTTATGACACCCAAACGCACAAAGTTGAAGAAGTACCAAGACCAGAATCAGGCAGCAATGACAGTTCACCACAATGGATGGGAGAAACCATCTATTTTCGAAGCGACCGCAATGGAGAATTTAATTTATATAGCTACAATACTGATTCGAAAGAAGTTAAACAACTGACTCATCACGATGATTTCCCAATACTTAATTTAAACGCCAACAATGGCATGGTTATTTACCAACAAGCTGGTTTGTTACATACTTATGATGCGAATACAGCAAAAGTTGAAACATTAGATATCACTATTCATACAGACTTGCTTGAATTGCGACCCCGTTATGTATCAGGTAAAGAAAATGTAAGATCAGCTGCAATTTCACCATCGGCTGCCAGAGTCGTGGTAGATTTTAGAGGTGATATTATTACGGTTCCTGTTGATAAGGGAGATCCGATAAATTTAACAATGACAGCAGGGTCGCATGAACAGGTACCTGTATGGTCTCCAGATGGAAAAAATATAGCCTATTTTTCTGATGCATCGGGTGAATATGCCATGCACATTCAATCAGTAAAAACCAATGCCATTAAAAAGGTGAAATTGAATGGGTCTGGATTTTATAACCACATAAATTGGTCACCTGATAGCAAAAAAATTAGTTATGTTGACAATGGCAGGAGTTTGTATGTATTAGACATAGCCTCAAAAATTAATCAAAAAATAGATTCTGATAAATTATATTTGCCAGGAGACTACAGAAATTTATTTGGATCATGGTCGCATGATTCGAAGTGGATTGCCTATACCATAATTACTGATTACAGCTATGAAGTTGCCTATCTGTATTCATTAGAAAACAAAAAATCACATGCGATTTCAGACGGTTTATCAAACTTAAGCGAACCAACATTTGATCCCAGTGGTAAGTACTTGTATTTATTGGCCTCAACGGATGCAGGTCCATTACAAAACTGGTTTGACCAATCGAGCATTGATATGAATAGCACCAATAACATTTATTTACTGACATTACAAAATGATGTTGAGTCGCCTTTTAGTAAACAAAATGATAGAGAAGAAGGTAAGAAAGAAGAAAAAGAAAGCAAAGAATCCAAAAAGGATAAAAAAGAAAAAGAGGATAAAGTTAATGACTTGGTTATAGATTTTAAAGGCATAAAAAATCGAATTGTCAGCATCCCTTTAAAAGCATCTAATTATGAAAACTTACGGGTAACAAAAGAAGGCGTTTTACATTACCTAAAACCCAATGCAGATGGTGAATTATCCGTTTATAAATATGAACTAGAAGATAAAGAAGAAAAACCTTTAATGCCAGCACGTTATTTTCAAATCAGTCAAGATGGTAAGCACATGCTTATATACCAAGATAGTTCATGGCAGGTGGCCGACTTAGATAAAGATGCAACAAAAGCGACTCCTCTTAAGTTTGGCGCTGTAAAGGTAAAAACGGATTCCTTAAAAGAATGGCGCAATATATTTAATGAAGCATGGAGAGTAAATAGAGATTATTTTTATGATCCAGGGATGCATGGAGTTGATTGGCAAGCAGCAAAAATCAAATACGAAGCATTTTTGCCCCATTTAACCAGTAGAGGTGACTTATATGACATGATGGAAATGATGTTTAGTGAGTTGTCTGTTGGTCACCACCGTTTTCAAGGAAGAGGTGATAAACGTCATGAAACAGAACAAATTTCAGGAGGCTTATTAGGTGCAGATTATGAGATCGTCAATAACCGTTATAGAATTAAAAAGATTTATGGTGGTTTAAATTGGAACCCAGATTTAAGATCTCCTTTAACAGAGCCAGGTGTGAATGTGAAAGTCGGGGATTATATCATCAGCGTAAATGGCAATATTCTCACTGGTGGAGATAACATCTATGCAATGTTTGAAAACACAGCAGACAGCATTGTAAAATTAACTGTATCTAACAATGCAAATGGTAAAGACAGCAGGTCGGTAAATGTGACAGCACTGAGATCTGAGAGATCAATAAGAAACCGAGATTGGGTAGAAGGCAATATCAAAAAAGTGAATGCAGCAACAAACAATCAAGTCGCTTATGTCTATGTCCCAAATACAGCCAATGCTGGTCATGAATATTTCAAACGCTACTTCTTTCCACAAGTGAACAAAAAAGCCATCATTGTTGACGAACGCTATAATGGTGGAGGCTATTTGTCAGACTATTACATTGATTTATTGAACCGACCCAGAAATGCGCAATGGAATTTCCGTTATGGCAGTGATCTTAAGTCTCCAAGTGCTTCTATACAAGGTCCAAAAGTCTTAATTGTTGATGAAAATGCTGGATCTGGTGGAGACTATTTTCCTTATCTTTTTAGAAAATACAAATTAGGAACCATCGTCGGTAAAACCACATGGGGTGGATTGGTTGGCGTATTGGGCTATCCTCGATTTATTGATGGTGGATCAGTGACAGCTCCTAACGTTGCTTTTTATAATGATAAAGGTTTTAGCATAGAAAATGAGGGTGTTGCTCCAGATGTAGAAGTAGAACAATGGCCAGAACAAGTCATCAACGGCGAAGACCCCCAATTGGACAAATCTATAGAATTAATTTTGAAACAATTGGAAGAATATAAATCAGATGAGATTAATCGACCTGATTATCCAGATAAGGTTTTTAAGAAGTAAATTAATAATTTTGAAACTTTCTCACTGTTGATGTGTATAGTTATGTATGAGCAGTGAGAAAAACAACAATTCTGAAGAGAGAAACTGGCTAGCACAGCACTTGGCAGGAGATAAACAGGCATTTGCACAATTAATGCAGGCTTATCGAAAACCAGTTTACAGTTACTTGGTCCGCAGTGGATTTGATAAAAATACCAGAGATGATTTATTTCAGGACGTATTTTTTAAGATACATAAAGCTGCCAAAAGCTATAATAAGTCCAACAGATTGAGTCCTTGGATTTTTACCATAGCAGTTAACACAGTCAGAAACCATATCCGCGATCAAAAACCCATTAATAACCATTTAAGCCTTTGTACTGAAGAAAAACCAGATCTACAATTAGTTGATCAAACAGCATCTCCTGAGAAAATAACACAATCAAAACACATGATGCAATGGTTACAACAAGCCATGCAAGATCTGCCTCCTGCACAATCAGAAGCACTTAACCTAAATATCATCCAGGGCTTAAAATTATCAGAAGTAGCAGAAATATTAAAATTGCCATTAAGCACAATCAAAACACAAATCAGACGCGCTCGTCAAAGCCTTATTCAATCCTATAAAAGTAATGACGAAGTCAAATCAAAGGGGAGTATTTCATGAGTCATTGTAATGAAATCCAACAAAAAATTGCAGAATTAGAGTTCAACCAAACTCTACAAAATCAAATAGATTTAGATCATTTAGAGAAATGCCAATCGTGCCAAGATTATTTATTGGCTTGTAATGAAATGAATCTGGCCATTCAAGAAATGTCAGAATTTGATGCAGATGATGCCTTGGTTGAAAGCACATTAACAAGCATAACAAGCTTGCAACAGGAAACCAAAAGACCTACACGTTTATTAAATATTCAATGGGCAAGTGGATTGGCGGCATCGTTTATGCTAATCAGTTTGATCGCCTTGTTTCCTTATAATTCAATCTCTAATTTTGGCTTGTTCTCAGAAAATGATGTCAGTAGCAATCAATTAGAGTCATTATCTGAACAAGAAAGACAAAGAATAGATTTACGCAAAGAAGCCAAGTCAAAGAATAAAGACAACAGCAGTGAGTTTGAATTTGTTGAAGTTGAATTAGAGCAAAAAATGTACGATAAAAGCAGAAGTATGCCCATGAAAGCACCACCTCCAAGTAGTAGAATGTCTTTAGATCAAGTAGATTCTCCTAAGATGAATGTGTCATCATTTGGTCTTGATCAAGCAACACCTGTTGAAAATACTGATTCTGATGAATCATTAAAATCTGTTTCAGAGGAAATACAGGAAGAAATAGAAAGAGATCTAAATGAAAATACAGAAGAACACATTAAATTTGGGTCAAAAGGAACTTTAAAAGAGATGGTGAGTTTTGTTAAAAAGGATGTTGTCAAATCGGAAGAAAAACGTAAATCATCAAAACCAAAGAGGCAAATTGTAGGACAAGCCTTGATTGATTACGATAGTGACATAAATAATGAACCAGCTGAGGATTTAGTTGAGAAGAAAAATAATGTAAACCTAGGTGATAATTTGGAATTGGCTGAATTAGAAAAAGTTGTTGTTACAGGTGCTAGAATGGCAAGAAAAGTTACCAATCAACCTTTAGAACAAGACACTAATGATGATGGTAAATTTCGTGCCAGACAAGATTCAGAATTAGCTTCTATAAAAGCCATACAGAAACGGGAAGAAAAACGTAATAATACTGAAGATAATTTTAATGATGGACTTATCACATCTGAAATTGAAGATCAATCAGATTTTAGAACCCAATCTGCCAAACAGTTTTTACAAGGTTTAAATTCTTTAGAAAATTTATCTTTCCAAATTGCCACTGGCTACTGGGCCAACACCTATTTGCCAGGTGATTCAACTATGCGCATGATTGAGGGAAGATTAGAAAACAACAAAAGCCTGAATTTAAGTAATGGCATAAGCCAAAACATCCAACCATTTGATTATCCAACTAACTCAGCTTTAGCAGTGTATTTAAGTAGTGATGTGGCGAATGTTGAAAGTGATAAACCAACCCGCATGCGCTTACAAGTAGGCATTCAAGCCAGTAACCGCCAAGGTGGACACCGTTCAGCGATGAACATAGGTTTGGTATTTGATATGAGTAAAATAACACCGGAATACTCAAGTAACATGAAAGAATTGCTGTTGGCTTTATTAAATTCGAAACAACCTGGTGACAAGATATCGTTAACCGTTGCTGGCGTACCTGGTGGCATGCTTATTGCACCCAAAGATTTTAATCATGGTCCAATTCAAGTAGTTTTAAATACATTATTTTCAGATGAAGAAGTGAAAAATTCCTCTAAATTGACTTTAAAACAAGCCATAACAACTGCCAGTGCATCTTTGCAGACAAATGATGATCCAACGGCAAGTCTTGGTAACAGTGTTTTAATGTTATTTTCAGCCAATTCGATTAATGATTTAAGCACTATTGAATCCATTGTTCACAACAATGCGATGGCAGGAATTACAACCAGCACCATATCGATGGATGCAAATAACCAAAATGAGTTAAAAAAATTGGCATTATCGGGCCAAGGGCATGCACGCGTTATCCAATTGGGTGTGAATGCAAGTAATGAAGCCAAGCGTATTATTGATGCCGAATTATTGGCATCGAGTCGGGCAGTAGCTCGAGCACTTAGGTTGCGCATTAGGTTGGCAAAAGGAGTGAAATTAGTTGAAGTGTTGGATTCTTATAACCTTAATGATCAACAATCACAACGCGTTCGAGATGCTGAGCAAAGTTTGGATAAACGTTTATCCAAAAACCTAGGCATTGCCGCGGACAGAGGTGATGACGAAGAGGGCATTCAAATAGTTATCCCATCATTTTTTGCCGGTGACACACATGTGGTTTTACTAGATGTGGTGATCGATAAGCCAGGTCCAATAGCAGATGTATCAATGCGATATAAAGATTTATTGTATTTAAGAAATGCTGTGGCACGCAAACAACTCAATCTTGATAATCAGGTAAAAGCCATTGGGCCAATACAAATGAACGTGATTAAAAATACATTGGCCAGCCACTTTACCATTAAATTAAAACAAGCCAGTGGTTCTATTAAAAATGGTGATCAGAGTAATGCACTTTTAATTCTAGAATCATTACACAATTTGTATAAGAGCCTGCAAAATGAATTTCCAGTCTGGAACAATGATGCTGAAATCATAAATGATTTAAAATTAATTCAACAATACATAAACCTACTAAAAACATCGCCTATTAGCGGTGTTCAACAAATCAATTATATTGTTGATTCAATGCAATACATTAGTTGGCGAAAGCACATCACCCAAACTAAATAATCACAAAACGGTGGGTTTCCCACCAATTTAATCAATTAATCGTTCTCAAATGGGTTGTAGAAAACCCATAACAAAACCTCTCAGTCTAAAAAAGGTGAAATCATGAAAAATATATCTATCCTAATCTTAACTCTGTTTACTGTCTTGGTGTTTGCTCAAGATGGTGAAAAAGACAAATCAGGCAACGTACAATTGCCATTAAATACTTATAACACCCTAATAGATGCCAGCAAAGGTTCTGAGGACAAAGCACCTGCGGACTTTGCCATAGGCCAATCTAAAATTACAGTTCAAATCAATGAGAAAGATGACCGCACTTCAGCGCAGGTCAGAGTGCAAACCAGTATTCAAATTTTTGAAGACAAGTGGACTTCGGTGCCAATTCTGCCTTATGGCGCCGCGATAAATTCAGCTCGAATTGATGGGCAAGCCATATCGTTGGTTCAAAATTCAGAATGGCTGTCATGGAGTTCAAAAAAATCAGGGACATACCAACTGGTTTTGAATTATAGTATTGATGCCAGTCGTTCAGATATGGGTTATGTTTTGGCCATGCCTATACCACGGGCGGCATCGACTGATTTCACCCTTGATTTTCCAAACAGTCAAGTTGATTTGGCAGTCGTCCCATCATCAAATTTAAGCCACAGCAACCAAAATAAATCTACCAGTGCCAAAGCCAGTATTCCAACCACTTCATTGGTTTTAATATCATGGCATGTGGCCACTGAACAGTCTTATGTCATTAGCCGTGCCAATTATCAAGGTCAGCTGAATGACAAAACGGTTACATTTGATGCACAATATGCCATCGAGTTATTTACAGGAGAGTCCATTAATATTGACCTGATGCCGAATACGGTGACCTTAAATGATGTCAAAGTCAATAAAAAAAGTGCCACTGTATTTGATCAAGATGGCGCTTTTCAAGTGTTGTTACAAGGCAAAGGATTGCATACGGTTAATGTGGTTTTTCAAGTACAAGTGGCTCAACACCAAGGACCACCGACCATTAGTTTCCCTATTCCTAAAGTACCAATTTCGCAGTTTGATTTACAGTTAGATGGCAAAAAAGACGTCAGTGTTGTTTCCAATAATCAAACCATTACACAAGTATTGAATAAAATTATTGATGAGACTACATCAGCAACAGTGTATTTGCCCATGTCAAATTCGGTTGAATTTACTTGGGTTGATGCAATACCGAAAAATATTAGCACCAAGTTGCGTGCCAATGCCAATGTTTATCATGCCATCTCAGCCGAAGAAGGTGTATTGTATGGCCAGGCCTTAATAGATTATGAGATTACCCATGGTGAAACATCGAGTTTATCATTTACACTACCCAACAGTGCCCAAGTCAATCGTATTAGTTCAGCAACAGCTGGTGTATCTGATTGGAGTGTAACAGTTGATAATGATATCAAAACCATAGATGTGTTTTTAGATCGATCCATCAAAGACAATTATCAATTGAATATTGAATACGAACAATTATTAAATACTAACGAAAAAAATCAATCAATAAAAGTACCTTTAATTAGGGCCAATAACATGCACCGCCAACGCGGTATTGTGGCATTGTTAGCAGGTGCTGAATTGGCATTAAAACCCATAGAAGAAGCTAATATTACCCGTGTAGGTGAAAATCAATTGCCAGCATTTTTTCGCAATCAAATTTCATTAACCATTGCCCATACCTTTAAATATACCAGTGATTCACCAAATTTAGTCGTCAATACTATTGCTCCTGAACGCAAACAAGGCAAATATGATGCACAAGTAGATACATTGGTTTCATTGGGAGAAGTAACCATGCGAGGTAGCGCTGGAATACAAATTGATGTTAAATCAGGTGTCATTGTTGATTTAAATCTACATTTACCAAAAGACATTAATATTCTTAATGTGACAGGACCTTCAATCCGAAACCACAAAACCATAATAGAAGATGATAACCAAAACATCAATATTGAATTCACCCAAGAAATGCAAGGTCAATTTAGAATTGATGTCAATTATGAAATGATACTGGGTGAAAATAAATCTGAATTACAGGTTCCCAGTTTACAAGTGCATGGGGCCGAAGTTCAACATGGACGTATTGCTGTTGAAGCATTAACAGCAGTCGAAGTTCAAACCGCAGAAACCAAACAGTTATCAACACTAGCTATTAATGAATTACCTCAGCAATTGGTTTTGAAAACCACCAATCCGATTCTATTGGCATTTAAATATGTGAACACTGAATCTCCACATGTTTTAAAACTCAGAATGACACGTCACCAAGAGCTAGATGTTCAAGTTGCATCAATCGAATCTGCAAATTATCAAACTCTTTTGACCAATGATGGTTTATCAATTACCACTGCAAAGTTTGATGTGCGCAACAGCCGCAGACAATTTCTAAGGCTTGAATTGCCTAAAGACTCAGAAGTGTGGTCAGTTTTTGTTGATGGAAAAGCAGAAAAACCAGCCATTGCTGGAGGCACTAAAGGAACTGGGATATTAATTAAAATGCTTAATTCGGTTTCTGGGTTTCCTGTAGAGGTGGTTTATGCAACAAATACTCAAAAAATGGGCATGTTTGGTAGCCTAAGTAGTCAATTACCTGTTCCTGATATGGTGGTTACTCACAGTTACTGGGATGTTTTCTTGCCTATTGGTCCCAATTATATGAAATTAATGACCAATATGAATGCTGTAATCGAAGGTGTGTTTGTTAATCCCAATAAACAATCAACAGACAGAAACTCTTTGATAAAAGCACAAGCAGGCAAGCCATTAAAAGTCATGGTTCCACAGCAAGGCATGCATTATTCTTTTGAAAAATTGTATGCCAATCAATCAGACATTGTCGCTAATTTTAAAATCAACTATGCTTCAGAAAGAAGCAATCAACTGGGTATGGTTATTAGTATAGTCAGTGTTATTTTAATTTGGATTGGTATATTTTCACTGAGAATGAATAAAACTTCAAATCGTATAATCGCAGTGGTGATTTCATTAGGTGTATTGGGATTGTTAACTTCAGTGGCTTTTATTCAAAGCCAAATAAAACCCGCCTTTAGCATAGCTCTGATTGGTGGGGCGCTCTATATCAGTATGATATTAATGACAAAGTATAAACAGTGGGTTAACAAAACACATTAGATTAATAATTAGTTAGTTGAGATTTTGTGACGACTATCACGTTTTTATCAGGGTCACTAGATATAATTAACTCAGTTGTTTTGATTTTGGTGTCCCCCCATTCCCTATCCAATTTCATCTTAATCAAAACACATAAAAAAAAGGTCACTTCCACGAGTGACCTTTTTTTTTGAAAAATATATCAAATTATTGCAAATCTTTAAAGGGTAAATCAATTTCTTTATAATCAGCAGGAACTGTAAACAAGCTGGGGTCTATGCTGTCATGGTTGACATCTGATAATGTACCGACTTGATCATTTTGTCGATAATTAACAGGGATAAACGATCCTAATTCCATAAAGTTCATGCTTGAATCAGTGCCAAATTGTTTGGCCAATGACTCAATGATTTTTTGCATTTCAGCAATGGTTTCGTATTCGCTTTTATCCATACCTAAAGCTGAATATTCAGTTACACAGTATTCTGATTTATCACGTCCTGATTTTTTCAAAACAATTTGGCAACTAAAACCATTAAATGATTCAGATTTACCGGTTAAAGAATACTCAGGAGCTGGCATCTGTTTTGGCATTTGGGCTTTTATGGCTCCAGCCATCATATTGCGCATCATTTCTCTTTGAGCTTCCGGAACATTGGCCAATTGTTTTTCCATCATTTTTTCCATCATGGCACCAATATCAGTTAAAGATTTAACCGTTTCTTCATCCATAACAAAGTATTGTTTTTCTTTAGGCACTAACATGATAAAGGTATTTTTGTTGGCATCATAAATCATGTTGCCACCTTCATCACCAGTAGTGGTAGCACGCATCATGTTGTTTGCAAATTGCATTTTCATCGATACTTTTTCAGTCTTGTCATTATAAATTAAAGTGGTATCAGCAATGGCTGAAGTTGCAAAGCAAGTAAGCGCTAGTGTTTTTAAAATTTTCATTAATCATTTCTCCGATATAAAGCTGATATTTTAGTTTGTAATAATGAATAACATGTTAACATTATTCTTTCTATAATGATAACTACGTCAACAAATTGAAAAAGGTGACAAAAAAGACCAAAAAAGCAAATAAGCCAAAAAAAAGGTACATTTTAAGGTTTGTTCTGTGGTTTACATCTGGATTTGCCATTGGGCTATTTGTGCCTTGGTATTTTTATTTACAATCTATCATAAACAATCTGTTTATTGATTACAACTGGAGTATACCCACTTCAATATACGCACGAGAGTTAAACCTGTTTGAATCAAAAACCATAACTGAGGATGAAATTGATTATGAACTTACAGTTTTGGGCTATAAAAAGAAAACAAATCCACGCTATATTGGTGAATTTTCTAAAAATATCAACGGTTATGAAATTCACTCAAAAGGGTTTAGCTTTTTAGATAGCAAAGAAAAACCGAAAGTTATAAAGTTCGCTATTAAAAATAATCAGCTTACAAATATTAATCACAGTGTGGCCCGATTAGAACCTTTGTTGATTGGACAGTTTTATAACAAAGCATTCGAAAACAGACAACCCATTGGTTTAAATAGTTTACCCAAAACCATGGTAAAAGGTTTGCAAGCAATAGAAGACCGAAATTTCAACCACCACCATGGTGTTGATTTAATAGGAATAATGCGGGCATTGATAAAAAATATTTTTGCTGGGAAAATAGTACAAGGCGGGAGTACCATTACTCAACAACTGATAAAAAACCGGTTTCATTACAATGCTAAAAGCTGGATAAGGAAGGCCAATGAAGCGTTATCTGCCATCTTGCTTGAAAACAAATACGACAAAGGCCAAATTCTTGAAAGCTATTTTAATGAGATTTACTGGGGACAAAAAGGCAATGTTGCCATTCATGGTGTGAGTCAGGCATCGCAATATTATTTTTCAAAACGGCCTGCTCAGTTAAACATAGCCGAACAAGCCTTATTGATTGGTATTGTAAAGGGCCCTTCTTGGTATCATCCTGTTAAGCAAAAAAGCCGTGCTTTAAAACGCAGAAACACTGTGCTTAACGCTTGGTACGAGACATCAGTTATCACAAAATCCCAATGGCAAACTGCAAAGAATAGCTCACTTGATGTGCGCATAAATGATGCATTCTCAAATCAAGAATACAAAGACTTCATCGGTTTAGTCAATCAACAACTTTCACAGCAATTTTCATCCGTACAACTCAACCAACAAGGCATGAAAGTCTTTACTACATTGAATCCGTTTGTTCAAAACCAATTGCTCAACACTTTACAATGGCACACCAATGGACTGGGTGAAAACTTGCAATCCTCTGCCGTTGTAGGAGACTCTCAAACAGGTGAAATTCTCGCTATAAAAGGGTCTAAAGAGAAGTACAGTTACTATAATCGCGCCATTTTATCTAAACGACAGATAGGCTCCTTGATTAAACCTTTTGTTTTTTTAGCAGCATTAGAAGAACTGGCATCTTTTACTTTAAATGATGTCATTGATGACAAACCCATAAAAGTTAAAACAAAAAACAATGAATACTGGCAACCTAAAAACTGGGACAATAAATCTTTAGGAAGAATTTCAGCACGTCAAGCATTGGTTAATTCAAGAAACCAAGCCACAGTTAGCTTGGGCCTTCAAATAGGAGTAAATAGATTTGTTTCATTCTTAAAATCTTTGGGTTTAAACATTAACCGCACCAACCACCCATCTGTTTTTCTTGGGGCCACAGAGCTCACTCCTCTTGAGGTCACAAATTTGTTTTTAATTTTATCATCAGATGCCCAACAACAACATTTGTTGGGAATTAAATATATTGTTGATAAAAACAATCAATTACTTGGGAAAATGAAAAGAGAAAACTCTCTGTCATTGTCTGCACAATCTATGACACAAATTAAAAACGCAATGCATACCGTCACAACTCAAGGAACGGCGCGTAGATTATCAGATCAATATGGTTTTAAGAATTTATATGGTAAAACTGGCACCACTAACAATGGAAAAAACAGTTGGTTTGTTGGTTTCGATCAACAATATTTAGCTGTCTTTTGGGTGGGTAAAGATGACAATACTGCCACCCATTTATCGGGAGCTTCAGGTGCGATGTTATTGTGGGCAAACTGGTATGAAAAAATAAAATAAGGGCTTATTCCTAAAACCCTTATTTTATAACAAGGACAAACATTAACTTTCGACATCTATTCTATGACACTTCATTTTTAAAAACAGTGAACCATTTCACGGTTCCTAAAATTTCATAAATAAACTTATCAATGTACTGTTAATTGACTAAAGATTGATATGAATTTTAATAGGTGTAACTTATGCTATAAAAATTAATCATATCTAATGGAGCTATATTGACTGACCAATAATTCTATTTCTGCCTTTTTCTTTGGCTTTGTACAAACAAGTATCAGCAAAAGTAACTAATTTTTTTGGCGACAATGATTGGAATTCTATACAGGCAGAAGCAATACCAAAACTGGCTGTGATAAAAGGAGAGATAGGAGAGTCATGGTGTTGAAATTTTTGTTCTTTAATGGTGGCCTGTATCCTTTTTGTTATCAGTATGGCGGTTTCGTAATCGGTGTTAGGTAGTATGATTGTGAATTCTTCTCCACCGAATCTGGCACATAAACCATTAGTGGATCCGATAGTTTTTTGTAAGATATCAGCAAATTTTCTAAGGCACAGGTCTCCTTTTATGTGTCCATAGTAATCGTTATAGAGTTTAAAGTGGTCTATATCTATCATAATTAATGATAAAGGAGATTTCTCTTTTTTACTGTTTATTACAAATTGATCTAAGGTTTCGTCAAAGTGCCTGCGATTTGCCAGTCCTGTTAGTCCATCTGTTGAGGCAAGATCATGCAGTTTTTTGTTGAGTTTCAAAAGCTTTTTATTCATGTCTACAATCTCATTAGACTGTTTCTCTTGTTTTTTTCTTGAATTAAATTCTTTATACAATAGTCTTTGTTTATAAGCCATATTGAACACTCCAAAAGCATTCGCTGTAAATTGAAAAAATAAGCTGGTAATTAAGTGTGTTTGACTAATTTCAGGTGAATTTAAAGAGGTGATAGTATAAATTATAAAAATACTCATTCCTGCAACTGTAGCCGGAACCAATAGTAGCCTGTTCATCGTATAGCCATAGAATATGACCAATAACAACCCTTGTGCATACAGTGTTTTCATAGGGCAAGGTAAATATGAAGTCATAATGATAATACCAATTCCTGCGAAAATGACTAATAAACTAAAGAGTTTTTGCCAATGTTTTTCAAATGACTTTGTATAGGTCAATACAACTATAATGACAAGAATAAAAGTGAATATTAGCCGAGTAATAACCAATTGATTAATCAATTTAGGTGCAACATAACTATCTAAAACAGCAAATAATAAATAAAAAACCGTAGCAAAAATGGCGATTTTTCGTGCTTGCTTTAAATTATTCTCCTTATAGTTTTGTTTGAAATTTTGGAAGGGCTTTGTTTGATGATCCAACATTAATAACTCCTATGGTGCTTTTACATTGTAGCATTTTTATATAAAATTGTATATTTTCAATATTGAACAATATTATGTATACGATAATTAATGTTGTGTGTTTTCGGACAAATTTATGCAATTATCACTATAATGCTGGTTTTTTGTTGTTTTAATTGAAAATTAAAACAGTGAAAGTGTTAAAATTCAGCCATATTATTTTAAAAAAGAGAAAGTTTTGCAAGAGTCAAACACAAAAAGCACAAGTCAGTCAAAGAAAAAAGAACCACAGAAAGTTGCTCAAAAAATTAAAAATATAATAATTGCGGCCATTGAAGATGCTAAGGGCAATGATACCATTGCAATCGAAGTAGCGCATTTAACCCAAGTGACGGATCATATGATTATCACATCAGGAACATCTAATCGACACATTCAAACCATTGCAGAAACTGTCATGAAATCAGCAGAAGAAGCTGGCTTTGAAAAAATCGGCATAGAAGGTTTGGGTAAATCTGAATGGGTAGTAGTCGATTTTGCAGATGTTGTGTTACATGTTATGTCACCAGCTGCCAGAGAACATTACAACATCGAAGGACTTTGGGATATCAACCCTGAAATTGACTGAAGCCATTAAAGATGAAAATTAGGCTTTTGGCAGTCGGGCAAAAAATGCCAAAATGGGTGCAACAAACATTTAATGAATACAATCAACGCCTCAATAAAAATCAGCAGGTTGTATTAGTTGAGATAGCTCCTGTTCATCGATCCAAATCAATGAATTCAGATGTGGCCATGCGCATTGAAGGTCAAAATATCATGTCAGCCTTAAAACCCAACGAGAAAATTATTTTATTGGAGGAAACAGGCCAACATATCTCAACTAAAAATTTAGCACAGTCCATCAAAGACTGGCAAATGCAAGCCACAGATGTAGCTATTGTTATAGGAGGAGCTGATGGTGTCTCTTCTGAGATCAAAAATCATGCATTATTACAATGGTCATTAAGCAAATTAACATTCCCTCATCCATTGGTTCGCGTAATATTGATTGAACAAATCTACCGTGCTTATAGTCTAATTGCTAACCATCCTTATCACCGTGAATAGAATTAATGAAAAAACCTGACATCATATTGGCCTCACAATCACCTAGAAGGAAACAACTGCTAGAACAGATTGGCATCAACCCTTTTTGTTTGCCAGTTGATATTGATGAATCCAAGTTCGAATCAGAATCGCCACAGGAGTATTGTCAAAGGTTGTCATTAGAAAAAGCCCAAGCAGGGTGGCAACAAACCAAAGGTCAAGCACCTGTCATTGGATCAGATACTATAGTGGTGTTTAAAGGCAAAACTTTGGGAAAACCAAAAGATAAAGCTGATGCAAAAAACATGCTTAAAATATTATCAAATAACACACATCAAGTCATGACAGCTGTTTCAATTGTGGCTGAGAATACGAAAAAAACGGTCATGTCTGTTAGTCATGTGGAATTTAGAAAACTTGATACTAAAGAGTTAAATGACTATATTGAAACGACTGAACCGATGGATAAAGCAGGCAGTTATGGTATTCAAGGAAAAGCAGCTGTGTGGATTAAAAATATTTCTGGCAGTTATTCTGGTATTATGGGTCTCCCACTGTTTGAAACTGCAAAATTAATCAGAGAAATGGTATGAGTGAAGAAATATTAATTAATTCTACCCCAAACGAGACACGGGTGGCATTGGTTGAAAATGGGATATTGCATGAAGTGTTATTAGAACGCAATCAAAAAAGCTCATTGGTTGGTAACATATATATTGGACGTGTAGAAAAGATTTTACCAGGTTTGCAAGCAGCATTTATTGACATTGGTCTACAAAGATCTGCATTTATGCATGTATCAGATTTATGTTCTCAACAAAAAGTAATCAGGCTAGAAGCCGAAGAAAAATCATCATCAAAAGAAGCCCCAGAACTTCCTAGTATCTCAAAAATTATTCATGAAGGCCAAAAAATCATTGTACAAGTTTACAAAGATGCCATTGGATCAAAAGGTGCAAGAGTCACATGTAATTTGAGTATTCCTAGTCGTTATTTAGTTTTATTGCCCAATGAAACAAATGTTAATGCTTTATCAATCAGAATAACAGAAGATGAGGAACGTAAGCGAATCATTGATATATTAGAAAAAATTAACGGTGAAGAACAAGCGCATGGAATTATAGCCAGAACCAATGCAGAAGGGTGTCAAGAAGATGATTTAGAAAGAGATTTAAGGTTTCTACATAAGCTCTGGGATAAAGTTAATACTAGAATTAATAAAGGCAAATTTAAAGAATTAATATATCATGAGTTTAACCTTCCTGTTAAAACTGTTAGAGATTACATTACACCAGAAGTCAGAAGTGTGCGGACTGATTCTTTCGATGTCTATGTTAAATTAAAGAAATTTATTAAGGAATTTGTGCCAGAATGGAAAGGGGAACTCATTCATTACAAAGGCATTCGTCCTATATTTGATTTCCACAGCATTGATGATGAAATTAACCGGGCATTAAGCAATTTCGTACCACTTAAATCAGGTGGAAATTTGGTAATAGATCAAAACGAAGCCATGACAACAATTGATGTCAATACAGGTAAATTTGTCGGTTTTAAAAACCAAGAAGAAACCGTATTCAAAACCAATTTAGAGGCGGCTCAAATGATAGCCAGACAATTGCGGTTGAGAAATTTGGGCGGTATTATTATTGCTGATTTTATTGATATGAATGAAGAAAATCATAAAAATCAAGTGTTAACAACCCTACAAAATTATGTTGATAAAGACCCAACTCGAACCTATATTCATGGCATAACACAGTTGGGATTAATTGAAATTACCCGCAAACGAACCACAGAAAATTTACAACAGATGTTATCTGAAAATTGTAATGTGTGCAATGGAATAGGTTTTGTTAAAACTGTTGAATCAGTTTGTTATGAACTATTTAGAGAGATAATACGTGCAGTAAGGCAATTTCAGACTGGTCAAATTATGGTGCTGGCTTCAACAGATTTAATTGATTATATCTACGAAGAACAAACAGATTCTTTGACTGAACTTGAAGAAGATTTAGGAAAACGAATTACTTTGCAAGCAGAAAACTCCTATGCACAAGAACAATTTGATGTGGTGTTGACCTAAAACATGACTAAGACTGCAAAACATTCTTTTCTGTTTCGAATGTGGATTCACATGCGTGGATTTATTGCACTGGTTATTATACTATTTGGAGTATTGGTGGGTTTGATCTCCTTGATATTACCAAATGAAGATTTATACAAACAATATGTGATAGATTTTCTATCAAAACAATGGGATAAAGAAGTCAAAATTGAGAGCATCTCTGGGAAATGGCAAGGGTTTGGTCCAAATTTTATTATCCAAGGGTTGAGTATAAAAGGTGATGATGAGGTTGTCGTTCAAGAAGCCACGCTTGATGTAAATATTCTCAAATATCTAATACCCAAGGGTTCAACAGGTATAAATCTTGGGATAAATGATGTGGCTGTTGATTTTGAACGAAAAACATCTGGTAAAATAGTATTAACAGGTGAAAGCAAAAAAAACAAAAGCTTTTCAAAAGAGCTTGAAAAATTACTTTCGAGTGGCACCCTGTCTGTGAATAACCTTTCATTGAATCTTTTTGACTCAATAAATAAAATTAACAGAAAAATAAATTCAAAAATAACTGTACAACAAAACAAATTAAACAGTGCCTTTGCATTAGAATTAGATTCAAAAGAATTGGCAGATAAATTTTTGATTAAATCAATCGCACCAACAACCAATGATTTTATGATTGCTGCAGATTGGTACATCCAAGCTGAAAATCTTTCATTAAACCAATTGGGCGAATTTATCAACAAAAATTATTTTCCTAATGCACAAGTTGATGCGCAAATGTGGTTTTCAACTACTAATGGGAATATTGTTGAATTGATGGCGCTTGCTGAGTTGAATGAAAGTTTTTTAGGCAATCAGTCAGAAATCTCTGGTACTGCAGAATTAGCTTATAAAGGCAGTAATCAAGATTGGCATGCAGAGCTTACTTTGGAAGATGTAAAAACAGAATCTATTTCTCAAGACCAAATTAATATTTATCTGGCTCGCAAAAACGCCATTATTTATCTTAATGCTGATGTGTTAGATGTGTCCTTATTAAAAGCCATTACCCATTTAATCGGTATATCAAATACAGAATTTGATAATTTAGCCATTAATGGAAAATTAACCAATGTCGAAATAAATTACGATGTTAATCTACGCCGACTAGTGGAGGCAAATGGACAGTTTCAACAATTAGATTTTGATGCTGATTTTGGGAAATTAACAAATCTATCTGGTGAAATGAGTCTACAAGACGAACAAATTAGATTGCTGATTGATTCAGACAATGGCACTGCAGTATTTCCTGACTATATTCGAGGCCAAGCCACCTGGGAAAAATTATTAATAACAGCGCAAACATCAATGCACGATGATTATTTGGATATCAAAATCAATTCAATGTGGTGTGACTGTAATGACTTTATATTAGATGGCGCTGCTAGAATCAGCCATGATGAAAGCTTGTTTTTAGATTTAACCTTTGGTGTTTATGATGCTGAAGTTAATCAATTATATAAGTACTGGCCAAAGAAAAAGTGGAAACCCAAAGTACTCAATTTTTTAGATCAAGCACTCATTACTGGAGTGGTGGATAAAGGTATGATTTTGTATCATGGGCTGGTTGAAAAATACCCATTTTCAAAAAACCAAGGAAAATTCAATACCCATTCTGAGTTAGTCAATGCCCATGTAAACTATCAAAATGATTGGCCTAACATCAAAAATTTTACTGCTGTGGTTGATACATTAAACCGACAATTAGTGGTAAATTCTAGAATGGGAACAGTTCTAGAAGGAAATATTGATCAAGTAAAAGCTGAAATTAAAAATCTCAAAGCCCCCATATTAAATGTAGATATAAAGGCATCTGGTGAAGATAATTTTTTAATTGATATATTAAAAAACTCACCTATGAAAAAAGGCTTTAATGTGCTGAAACAAGACATTGTTATCAGTGGTCCACAAGATATAAACGTGAATTTGGACATTCCATTAAACATTCCCAATGTGAAAGTCCAACCTGAAGGCCAGATTAAATTCAACGACACTGATTTTCAAATTGGGCAATTCCAATTACATCACCTCAATGGGATAATGGATTTCTCTGGATTTTCGCTTATGCTGGATGAATTGAAATCTCAATTTCTTAACCGAGATGTGGTTGTTTCAGGTGAGATTTTGAATAAGCCAAACAAAGAAGCAGCAATTGATATTTTGATTAATGGATTGTATGACGTAAAAGATTTTGAATCTGCACTGGGTTTTGATTTGCGCGCACAAGGTCAAACTCCTTGGTTGTTCTCAGTTTCTAATAAAAAATCTACAGAAATAAATTTTACAGCCGAAACGGATTTAATCGGGGTCGAATTGAACATTCCTGAGCCATTTAAGAAATCCGCAGAGAAACAATCTCCTTTTTCTATTACTTGTACATTGCCTTGTTTGAATAGTGGTTGGGATATCGTTTTTGACAATAAATTAGAAACTAACTTTAGTCTAGACACCAATACCAAACAATTGAAACTAAACAAACTCAAGTTTGGTAGTAACAATGATCCGGTAACAGAGCTACCTGAATTTGGTGGCAAACTCGATGTGGTTGATGTGGATAAATGGATAGAAATTATAGCCAGTAATAAATCTGGGAATTCAGACTCTGAATTTCCATTGAAAGACATCACGGTTAATATTGGCACGCTCATATTTATGTCACGCGAACTTCAAAACGTAGAAGTGAGGATGATTCATCAAGATGATTCAATGATTTTTGAAGTCGATGGACTGCAAATAAAAGGAAAAATCATAATCGCTAAAGACATTGATAGAAAAGGCATTATTGTTCAGTTAGAAAAGCTTCATTGGCCAAAAGTTGATATTCCACCAGAGCCGCAAAACATCACCAAAGTTAGCAGTAAATACCCAGCTTTACATGTTTGGATTGGAGATTTTATCTATGATGGTATTCCATTAGGTGAATCAAGTATTGAAGTAAGACCTGTTGCGGATGGTATTATGGCTGTCTCTTATACACATCTCCGAGCCCACGAGACAGGCAGAAATCT
>CAJXVJ010000024.1 GCA_913061105.1 uncultured Alcanivoracaceae bacterium
GAGATTTCTGCCTGTCTCGTGGGCTCGGAGATGTGTATAAGAGACAGTGGTTGATGCATCTGGCAATAGATATGATACTGATTTATTTAATTATGATAATATTCAGGCCATTCAAAAACACTGCTTGGGAAATAAGTTGAAACAAGGATCCGTCCTACATGCAGCCTTCTTTCTTGGTTCGCCCTGGTTTTACCGTTGGTTGCATAATCTCAGTAATAATGATCGCCATCTGTTTCAAATGACAGCTGTGAGTCAGGTCAATGAATTGTATGGTGGCGAAGCCCTTGATCGCGTTCAAAGGGTTAAAGCACGGTTTATTAACACGTGCATGAAAGTTGACTTACTGGGCGCTGCAGCATCAGATACATTGGATAATAACCAAGTCGTTAGTGGAGTGGGTGGTCAGTATAATTTTGTGGCGATGGCTCAAACACTAGAAGACAGTCGATCGATTTTGATGTTACGAAGTACCCACAAAGGCAAAGAAAGTAATATTGTATGGAAATATCCTTATTGCACAATTCCTAGGCATTTACGTGATATGGTGATCACAGAATATGGCATTGCAGATTTAAGAGGCCAATCAGATGAAGAGTGTGTGAAAAGAATGATTTGTATTGCGGATTCAAAATTTCAAGAAGAATTACGATTAACAGCCGTCAAATACCAAAAATTAGATGCAAACTGGATGATTCCAAATGAGTTTAAAGCAAATACGATAGAAACCCTACAATCCAAATATCTTGATCTAACTAAAGAGGGATACTTTCCACAATACCCTTATGGAAGTGACTTTACAGAGGAAGAACTGGTTATTATTAAAGCCTTAACCTATTTGAAAGCCAATACAAAATCTGTTGTTTCTAAAATCAAATTGATTTTGGTTGCTCTTTTTGTACCGAAAAATAATAAACATAAAAAATACATGCAACGAATGGGTTTAGATAATCCACAAACTTCTGAAGAAAAACTAAACCATAAACTGTTGTTATTGGCTTTAAATAAAACGACCTAATAATGACAAAGTATATAGAGTAATAAAATGAGTTGGATAAAAACAATAAAATACAAAGAAGCAACAGGCAGTTTGTTAAAACTGTACAATCAAGTCAAAGGACCTGACAACAATGTAGACAATATAATGATGGCACATTCCTTGCGACCACACACAATGCAAGGACACATGACAATGTACAAATATGTATTGCATCATCCACATAACAGTATTGATAAATGGTTTTTAGAGTGTATTGGTGTGTATGTTAGTTTACTAAATCAATGTGATTACTGCGTCGATCACCATTTCAGTGGTATGTCACGTTTGCTTGGTGATCAAGTTAAGTCAGATACAATTAAAAAAGAACTTATTTCAAGGAATCACAATCTATTAAATCAAAAACAGGCAACTGCACTAGATTATGTTAAGGCATTAACTAGAAATCCCAGTGATTTGAGCCAAGGAAACATTGACATAATGAGAAAGCACGATTGGAGTGATGGTGAGGTGTTAGAAATTAATCAGGTGGCCGCTTATTTTAATTATGCCAATAGAACAGTTCTTGGATTAGGTGTTTCAATTAAAGGCGATGACATAGGCTTATCACCGAATAATTCAGATGATTTAAATGATTGGAACCACAGTTAATCTTTATTCTCTTTGTTCGAATGGAATGATGACATTGTTTTCAAGGTAATTTTTCAATCCCTTAAGTAACATTGCCCAACAAAAAGAAGTATTTCTAAATTCACTGTTGCAGCTCTTCCAGCCAATATGACTGAAGCGTATAAGGGTTTTGTTATCTTCATCTGACAACTCAAATCCAAATATTGTGTCATTCCAATCATCATCAGATAGTGTCATTTTTATTTTAAATAAAGTGTCATCTTTGCATTCAATGACCTCCCCATACCAATCATACGGATCCCCAAAGAATAAATTATACAATTCACCCACTTTAGGTATGCCTGTACATTTGTATGGCCACCATTTGACTAACAATGCGGGGTTAGTCAAAGCTTCAAATACAATTGATTTGGGTACATTAATACTCAAATCATGATAGATTGCAGGATCATTAGTCATGGTTTTCTCTCGTTTGATCAAAACTAATCATCCATTGAATGCCAAATTGATCGGTTAACATTCCAAAATAAGACCCCCAAAATGTTTGATTCATGGGCATAGTCTCGACCCCTTTGTTTGATAATCTTTTGAATAATCGATCAGCTTCGTCTTGTGAGTCAGTATTAATAGCAACTGTAAAATTAATGCCTTGAACAAAACCGCCTGCTAATTCTCCTATGGCATCACTGCCCATGAGTACAGATGTGTTGCCAATGGGTAAAGAAACATGCATGATTTTGTTTTTATCAGCTTCTGATAACTGCAATTGTGGATCATCTGGCATGTCTTTAAAGTAACTCTTGGCTGCAAATTCCCCACCAAAAACCGATTGATAAAAGTGAAACGCTTGCATACAATTGCCATTGAATGTGAGGTAAGTATTCAACTGTGTCATGATAGAAGGCTCCTAAACTGATTTATCGTATGCTTCTTTAATCCAAACCATTAATTCATCATTCACATCATCTGTGCTAGTTAATTGAACACGGTGAGTACACATGGCTCCAAATGGCCCAGATCCTTCCAGGTTTCCTGATATTTCTTTGCCTTTAAGCTTTAATCCCAAATCAATTCTTTTTTTTGTGGCTGGTTTGATTAAGGCGAATTGGTGTTTTCTGATAAAACTCACGGCTGATTTTTTGGGCACAACTTTAACGTCATTTCCAAATTTATTGATCAATACTAATAATTGATCGTAAATAGGTTTGAGGTTTTCTTTGTCACTGTATTGTTGCTCAATCAAATCTTCCTCATCAAATGATGCAGCATCAGATGCTCTGGCCTTCATAGATACAAAATTGGCATATCCATAAGTAAATCCATGATCTGCTTTTAAAAAGTCAATAATGGCTTTGTGCTTTTCAATTTTAGATTTTTTGACAACATCAATCCAGTGCTCTAGTGATTTGCCTGTTTTTTCTAATAAACCTTTATCCAATGTGATTCTCCTCAAGTAGAATTAATATAGATTATACATTAACAAAAGCAATTTACCATGAAGCACATGAAGAACACGAAGGTTGAATATTAAAATCTCGTTGGAAACCGTCGTTCCTCCTCGCAATGACGGAAGTTATTTCGTGGTTTATCCAATAATCATAAAGACACGATTTATCATATCTAAGATTGAACCAATGAACCATTTTCAAATAAGGCATTTATGACATCCATATCTGAATCTGTAAGTGAATCATAAATTTCGTGAGAAACAATTTTATCATCACAAATTGATTGTGCCAGTAATAAACTAGATTGATATTTACTGCCATTAACAAACAAATCAACGTTATCTTTGTGATTAAAATAACAAGCTTTACTGAATGGGCTAATTTTTAATTCATGTTGAAGTGATAAGTTTTTTAACTCTTGGTATTGATTAAATTCAAAAAACAGGCTGCGGTATTCGGTAATGTATTTGCCAAACCAAGCAGACAGTGAGTTTTCTTTGGTTTTTAAGTTTTCACTGAGGATATTTGAAATATTCTCTAAGTCTTTATTTGTTATTTCACCTAATTGAGGGTGTTTATCAAATTGTGGTTCTTCAAATCGACTGTTGTCAGATTTTTGCTGTGCCAAGTAATCGGCATAAGATGTCATCAATTCTGAATGTGATGGCGTGCGCATGCCAATAGAGCAGGTGACACAATCATCACTTTGAGCAATACCATAATGTGCAACCTCTGGTGGGATGTACAAAACATCACCAGGATTTAATGTATGGATTTCATCGGCCTCGAAGTGCGACATTAACTTAAGGTCAATATCTGCGATGGTATCTGGATCGTAAATTTTATCAGAACCATATGACCATTGCCTTTGCCCTTCAACTTGTATCAAAAATACATCATAATGATCAGTGTGAGGGCCAACCGTACCGCCTTTGGTTCCACAACTAACCATGATGTCGTCAAAAATCCAATTGCGAATGAAGTTGAAATAATGAAGAATATCTCTACTTTGAGGTTGCCATTTGTCTACATCAGAGACCAATAAATTCCAGGTGTCTTGATCCAAATCTTCATAATCATTTTCAATGAAAGGTCCAAATTCAACCGTGTAATCCGTCTCTGAATGTTTGAAAACTATTCTTGACTGAATGTCTTCTTGGCAACTGAGTTGGATTAATTTAGTCTTATTAGGCAGGCAGTGCAAATCATCTAAATTAACAGCGTTTTTAAACAAATAGGGCAATTTATGCCAATATTTGTTTAAAAACTCAACTTGACTAATCGTTGCTCTGCTAAATAAGTTCGGCTTGTTCAATGGCATTGCCTATATAATTTGCAGGAGTCAATTCTAATAATTGAGACTTGGCATCATCAGGAATATTGAGTGTTTTAATAAAGTCTTGAATGCGTTGCTGGTCGATACTTGCACCACGGGTCAATTCTTTGAGTTTTTCATAAGCGTTTTCAACACCATATCTGCGCATGACAGTTTGAATGGGTTCAGCCAGCAATGCCCAATTTTTATCAAGGTCTTCTAGTAATACATGAGAATTGATTTCTAGTTTACCTAAGCCTTTACTTAAAGATGACCAAGCAATCATACAGTGGCCAAATGCAGTTCCCATGGCACGTAAAACTGTCGAATCTGTTAAGTCTCTTTGAAAACGAGACACGGGTAATTTTTCAGCCATGTGCTGGAATAAGGCATTGGCTAGGCCAAGATTGCCTTCAGCATTCTCAAAATCAATTGGGTTAACTTTGTGCGGCATAGTTGATGAGCCTACTTCACCAGCCACTACTTTTTGCTTAAAGAATCCTAATGAAATATAGCCCCAAATATCGCGGCACAAATCGATAAGAATAACATTCGATCGAATTAATACGTGAAATAACTCTGCGATATAATCATGTGGTTCAATTTGGGTAGTATAGGGATTAAACTCTAGATTTAAAGATTTAACAAAATCATGGGCCACATTGACCCAATCTATGTCTGGATAAGCAACCATATGTGCATTGTAATTGCCTACAGCACCATTTATTTTACCAAGTATGCTGACCTTTTCTAATTGAAACAATTGTCTTTGTAAACGATAAACTACATTGGCGAACTCTTTGCCCATCGTCGTTGGTGTTGCTGGTTGGCCATGTGTTCTAGCCATCATGGCTTCTTTGCTATACAGTTGCGCCATGTTTGATAAATTATCTGTGAGCTGATAAAGCGTAGGTAAAATAGTCACGTCCCTGCCATCGGCTAACATCAATGCATAGGACAAGTTGTTGATGTCCTCTGATGTACAGGCAAAATGGGTAAATTCTGATGCTTTTGATAAAACTGGGTGTACAGATAACTTCTCTTTAATGTAATACTCTACAGCTTTAACATCGTGGTTAGTAACGCTTTCTATTTTTTTAACCGCATTGGCTTCGGTTTCATCAAAATCATCGTAGATTTTCATTAACCAAGAGATTTCTTCTTCAGTTAATTGTTTTAATTCTGAAATGTTTTCGTCATTTGATAATTTTATTAACCATTTTAACTCTACAAATAACCTGTATTTAATTAAACCGTATTCGCTAAATATGTTTTGTAAGTCTTTGGTTTTACTCTGGTATCTGCCATCAACAGGAGTGATGGATTTAATGCTTGAATTTGACATGATATTGATTATTTAAAAGGTGACGCAATTATACTGTAATCGAATCAATTTTTGAAACATTGTTGATATTCCAGTTATTTATTGCATGTTTCCAAAAATCAGAAATCGATTTTGGTTTATTTAAAAAAGGTGCCTGATTTAAAAAAGAATAAGCTTGCATTAAAGTATTAACAGTATTTGACGGGTCAATTTCTTTAGCAAATGTTTGTTTGCTAAGCTTTTGACCTTGAGAATTGACCAATATTGGTAAGTGAGCATAGCTCATTTGATTGAATCCTAACAATGAATTGAGATAGATTTGCCAAGGTGTTGAATCTATCAAATCTATGCCTCTAACGGTGTTTGTAATGCCCTGATAGGCATCATCAACCACAACAGCAATTTGATAGGCAAATAACTGGTCTTTTCTTTGAATAACAAAATCACCATAATCTTGTAAAAGGTTAGATGATTGTATTCCTTGAATTTCATCATCAAATGAAATCACTAAATCGGGTACTTTTATCTTAATACTGTATGGTTTATTAGGTATTTTCGAATTGTTTCTACATTGGTGATTTGCAATACTAGTTGACTTTAATTCAGCCCTTGAACAACAGCAATAATAAACTGTATCGAGATCAATTAACTTCATTAAAAATTCATTATACGCTGATTGCCTTTGGTTGTGGCTTTGAAAAACAACGTTTTGATCAAATTCAAACCCAAATGCATTAAGGCTATTTAGAATTTTATGACTGGCTCCAGCAACTTCTCTTGGAGGATCTAAATCTTCAATTCTTACCAACCATTGGCCATTTTTTGACATGGCATCACAATAACTGGCAATGGCCGTCATTAGTGAGCCCATATGTAATAACCCTGTTGGAGAAGGCGCAAACCTACCGATGTAGTGTGGCTGAGACATTACAATACCTTAATCTTCAAATAGAAATGTATGTTTGAATGCAAGTTGTTGATATGGCTATAAAAAGTATTATTCTTGAGTCATTTCTTTGGACGCTTCTGCTAAGAAATTACCTTGAACAAAATTGGCAGAATATTTCCATAATATACTCATGGTTGTGGCATCTTCTACAAACTCACAAATAACCATCTTGTTTTGTGCATGGGCTTGATCAATAATATCTTTGACTTTCTTTTGATTGTCTTCATTTTTTGCAAAATCATTCATGAAAATAGAATCAATTTTTATATAATCAATAGGATAATGCTTCAGTAAGGTAAATGAGTTTAGTCCAGAACCAAATTTTTCTATGGCAAATTTACAGTTTAAGCCTTTTATGGCTTGTATAACAGGCTTGACATGTTTTGAGTGACTGACAAGCTCGCTTTCAGGAGTTTCAAATATGAGCTTATCACCTGATAAATTATTGGTTTTAAGTTCTTGTGCTAACCATGTTGGGAATGAAGAGTTTGATAATGTATCAGTAGACATTTTTACAAATAAGGCCACATCTTTATCAGCTTGGCTAATGGCTTGTATTGCCGCTTTAATAACATACCGGTCAATATCAATAATTAACCCATGTTTTTTAGCCACTCCAATAAAATCAACCGGCATGATTATATTTTCGCCATCTTGTAACCTGACCAAGGTTTCATAATGCTCCGTTTCATCGCCTGCAAGGCTTATCACAGGTTGGAAATTAAGAATGAATTGGTCATTTGATAAACCGTCAGTAATCAAATCAATCCATTTTTGATTGGCAGCCCTGGCTTTTTTCTCTTCTGCAGCTGGGTCAAATACAGATATTTGATCTCCGCCTTCTTCTCTGGCTTTTTCTGTTTCATTGCCAAGAATCTTGATAATTTCATTACTTGATTCGGTTTTCTCAATAATTTGAGTTAATCCTATACTGATAGTACAACTGAGTGTTTTCTCTCCTGCACTGAATAAATGATCCTTTACTTTTGAAACCATATGATTGGCAATTTGAGTGGCTTCTTCAATTTGGTTTTGCATTTCAACTATAAAGACAGTGTCATCATATCTATTATATGAGTGCTCCTTTCCGATGATTTCTTTTACGTATGGGGCCATGTCTGACACCAATAAATCAAGATTTCCTTTTCCTAACTCTTTTTCTAGTTTTTTATCGTTATCAATTTGAATATATATTAAGGAATATCCCTTTGATTTACCCGATTTAACTGCATTGATTTTATCATTTAACTCACTGGTGAAATAGTTTCTATTGTAAAAACCAGTTAGCATATCTCTTTGTTTTATGTCTCTAAGTTCTTTTTCTGCTTCAAGGTTAACCTTGGGCGGTTGCACTAGAAATTGAACACAAGGTTCGCCATCCACAGTGGCTTTTGCTAAACTGACTGTGGCTTCAACTTGCTCGCCCTTTTCTGTTTTAAGTTTAAGGCTAATTTCCTCTTCAGGTATTTTGCCAGCTGATATGTCACGAATTAACTTCTTAACTTGTGGCACTTCTTCTTTCATCACTAAATTTAAAAATGGTGTAACTTCCATTTCTTCAGGATCATCATATTTAAAGAACTCCAAGTAGGCAGAGTTAGTATAAACATGCATACCATCATGAATATAAGCAATGGCGTCTTTAGAACTGTCTAATAAAGAAGCACATCTTTTTTCAGTGTCACTTAGTTCGGCTTGGTTTTTTCTTAGATCTCGGCGTAAGGTTAAACTGTGAAATACATTGGATATTTCGGAACACATTTGATCGTGAATATTTCCAGTACAAAAATGACGAACACCTGATTCATAAGCCTCGGATATTGAATCGTTATCAAATATATCTAATAAGGCAATAATTGGAATGTCCTTACCAATGTGTTTAATCCTATCACTCACAGTACTAATAGGCAGGTCATCTTGTAATTGTTGTACCAAAACCATGTCGGTTCTGGTATTGGCTAAATGTTCTATTAGTTTTTCTTCATCAATACATCGACTTGGTCTTACTGGTATCTGTGCGTTTCTTAAAATCGATAAAATACGTTCAGCTTCTTCTTCAAGTTTATGAATTATCAGTAAATGTATGGTGTTATCTTTTGCCAATTGAGATTCCAATTAAATGTGTTAAAGTTAAAGTTTAACAGAGTTTTAACGTTGATTGTATTAAAACAAGGGAGATTTATTCATTTTTCCTGAGATTTCTTCAACTAATTTAGGTACTAAATAACCTGGCAGTAACTGTAGGAGTTTTTTATGAAGAGATTTAGCTGTTGAATTTGGTATACCAAAGTGGTGTGTTCCCTTAGCTTTATCAAGTTGATTTAGATAATAAGGCAGCACTCCAAAATCAAACAATTTGTGTGATAAATCACTCAAAACATGAGCATCATCATTCACATCTTTAAGCAACACACTTTGGTTTAATAAGACTGTATTGGTATTAGCAATTTTTTTTAAAACTTCATGTAAATCAGAGCTTAATTCATTGGCATGGTTACAATGTAAAACCATGACTTTTTTTAAGGGTATTTTGTTTAGCCATTGAATAAAATTATTAGTGATTCGTTCTGGCGAAACAATGGGAATACGTGTGTGAATTCTTAAGGTTTTAATGTGTTTAATTTGAGCCAATTTATCAGTCAATTTACTTAAGGCGTTGGTAGATAGCATTAATGGATCACCGCCAGATAATATGACTTCTGTAATATCAGTGTTTTCTTTTATATATTCAATGGCATTTGACCAATTATTGCCTGAAGCATAATTTTTTGCATAGGGAAAATTTCGCCTAAAACAATACCGACAATTAACTGCACATAAGCCACTGGCTATGAGAAGAACGCGTCCATGATACTTATGAATGACACCTTTGATTGGTGATGCGTCCATATCACCGACTGGATCATCACTAAAATCAGTGTTTTCCTCTGATTCAGATTTTTGTGGTAACACTTGCAATAAGATTGGATCATTCGGATTATTGAAATTGATATTCTTTTTTAAAAATGATGGAACCAATAAAGGAAATAAATCTTCAGCCTTTTTATCATATTTTTGTAAGTCCGCCAATTCGTTTGGGGTTACATGGTTTTTAGTTGAATCTCTCCAATTTCCTTTACTCATATAATGTGATAGTTAAAAAGCTGTAAGTATACAATAGTTGTATTCAATAATGTGACTTAATTATGGTGCTATGGTACTATTCGGCATCGAAAAAATATTGGAGTCAAAATGGCAACTGTAGGCATTAATGAATTTAAAAATGGCATGAAGCTATTGATAAATAATGAACCGTGGAATATTACAGATGTAGACATGGTAAAACCTGGAAAAGGACAAGCATTTACCCGCATCAAAATTAAGAATTTAAAAACAGGCAGGGTGGTTGATAAAACTTGTAAATCAACTGATAAAATAGAATCAGCCGATGTAATGGAACTAGAATACCAATATTTATACAATGATGGTGAAACCTATTTCTTCATGCATCCAGAAACTTATGAACAAATAGAAGCCAGTAAAGAAACAGTCGGAGAAAATGCAAAATGGCTGGTTGAAGAGTCTATCTGTATCATTACATTATGGGACAATAATCCCATTGTCATTATGCCACCTAATTTCATTGAAATGAAAATTGTGGATACTGACCCTGGTTTAAAGGGTGATACTTCTGGTGGTGGTGGAAAACCAGCCACATTAGAATCTGGTGCTGTTGTGCAAATTCCCTTATTTGTCCAAATTGGCGAAGTGATTAAAGTAGATACCAGAACCGGCGAATACTCGAACAGGGTAAAGAGCTAAAAAACATGTCTGACATGTGGGAATCACAATGCCCGTTGTCTGTACTTCAACAACGGGCATTTTTATTGTCCAAAATCCGTGAATTCTTTTTTCATCATAATGTATTGGAAGTTGAAACACCGATTTTGAGTTCTTCAGGAAACACAGATGTCAATATAGAAAGCTTCACCGCTGAGTATATTAATACTGATTTTTCAAAAAGTTATTTAAGAACATCACCGGAGTTTCCATTAAAAAGACTGTTATGTAGTGGTATTGGTGATGTGTTTGAACTGGGTAAAGTATTTCGGAAAGGGGAGTACAGTAAAACCCACAACTGTGAATTCACATTATTAGAATGGTACCGTTTGGACTATAATTATAAGGATTTAATCAATGAAGTTCAGTCTCTTCTAAATGAAATTATATCATCATTTGATGGGCAAGAATCTGAAAGTAAAACAATCACATTTCATCAATCTTTTCTCAAATATCTTCATACAGATATTAATGAAGTTAGTGTCAATAATTTGAATCTAAAATGCCAGAATTTTGGTTATTCTGGTAGTCAATTGAGTAAGGATGAAGCACTTGATTATTTATTCGCTACACAGATTCAAACACAATTCAATCCTGAGGTTTTTACATTTGT
Organism: uncultured Alcanivoracaceae bacterium; assembly: GCA_913061105.1. Taxonomy (GTDB): domain Bacteria; phylum Pseudomonadota; class Gammaproteobacteria; order Xanthomonadales; family Marinicellaceae; genus NORP309. The sequence goes on from CAJXVJ010000024.1 coordinate 11,093, forward strand.
GACACATTATCCAGCCTCGCAAGCCGCGTTAGCAGAGATTAATCCCAATGATACGAGCACTTCATTGAGATTTGAAGTTTTTTATCAAGGCCAAGAATTAGGGAATGGTTATCAAGAGTTAAGGGATTCGAAGGAGTTGCAAAATCGATTTATTGATGATAATTTGTTTAGAAAAACCAATAATTTAGACACGGTTACAATTGATCAAAATTTAATCAATGCGTTAAACAATGGTATGCCTCAATGTTCAGGAATAGCCATTGGTGTTGATAGATTGCTGATGGTTTTATTGAAAAAAGATTCAATTCAAGAAGTAATGCCATTTAATGCCCTTAATTCATAGCATATAATTATCAGATGAATGATAATTCTCTTTTTTAAAACTGTCACAAAACACTATGTTCATCATTCGTAAATTTATCGGCTCAATTATCTTGTTTCTTAATTGGATTCTTCCACCAAGAGCTATGAAAAGAGATTCGGATACTCAAAAACTAGTTGATAGCCAAACTGAAAATTTTAAGCTATACCAATTCCACGCCTGTCCTTTCTGCGTAAAAGTCAGAAGAGCCATGAAAAGAATGTCACTTAATATCGAATTAAGAGATGCTAAAAACAATCAAGATATAAAATCTGAGCTTGTAACAGAAGGTGGTAGACACAAAGTTCCTTGTTTAAGAATTGAAAATAATGATGGCTCAATTAAATGGCTTTATGAATCGTCAGAAATCGTTTCATTTTTGACGGAAAAGTTTAACCCGCCTTTAAAAGACTGAAATATATAAGGGCGAAGTATTCATAAGAATTTTTAATTCCTTAATCAGAATGTGATAGAATCTAAGGCAACTAACCATTTTTGCCTATTATGAAGTTTTTATTATTTTTATGTTTTTCTTGCAGTATATTTGCAGCAGATGTCCCTTATGTTAATTGGGAAAACCACCCTGTTCATGCCTTAGATATTTCACCAGATAAAAACAGGTTAGCTGTTGCACACACTGCTGACAACCGGGTTCAATTGTTTGATATTTCATTGGGATATCCCGTAAGGTTAGGTCATGTAAAAGTGGGTGTTGATCCTGTATCTGTTCGGTTTAAAGACAATAATGAGGTTTGGGTTGTTAACCACATATCAGATTCTATCAGTATTGTTGATTTTACCAACAAGCGCATAAAAACAACTCTACAAACAGCAGATGAACCCTATGATGTGGTTTTTGCCAATCAAAAAGCCTTTGTTAGTTGTTCACAAGTAAACCAAATAATGGTTTTTGATACCAATAACCTACAAAATAACCCTTTAGTTTTAGATGTTATGGCAGAAGATCCAAGAGCCATGGTGGTTAATGATGATGGCAGCAAAGTTTATGTTGCCAGTTTTGAATCCGGTAATAAAACCAGTATTTTAGCCGGTGGTATTGATGAAACAGATGGTACCCTGACATTCCCAAATAATCCTGTTAATAGAGACCCTTCTCCCTATTCAGGACAAAACCCACCTCCAAATAATGGGGCTGGATTTTTACCTGCCCTTAATCCTGATTTGCCAACTCCACCTCAAGTTTCACTTATTATAAAACAAGGCAATGATGACAAATGGCGTGATGACAATGGTCAAGATTGGACCCATATGGTCAGTGGCAGTCAAGCCGCATTATCTGGCAGAATTCCTGGCTGGAAATTATTGGACCATGATATTACGGTTATTAATACAAGTAACAACGCCATCAGTTATGTATCTGGATTAATGAATATTGGCATGGCGCTGGGTTTTAATTCAGCAAAGAATGAAATAACAATGGTTGGTACGGATGCCATCAATGAAGTGCGATTTGAACCGATTCTGAATGGAATATTTGTGCGTGCAAATTTGGGTATTGTTGTAGAAAACAACTTAAACAACCCAATGGTTGTAGACCTTAATCCCCATTTAGATTATCTTAACTCTAGTGTCAATCAGACCATAAGAAACCAGTCAATTGGCGACCCAAGAGGCATTGTTTGGGAAAATAATGGTGAAACAGGTTATGTATCAGGCATGGGTTCAAATAACATCATAGTCATTGATTCAAATGGAAATAGACTTAACAGAATAGAAGTTGGTGAGGGTGCTACAGGTTTGGCTATTGATGACGATCGAGAACGTTTGTATGTGTGGAACCATTTTGAAGCCAGTGTTTCAACCATTGATATCAGCAACAATCTAGAAGTAACCAAAACACACGTATTCAATCCATTACCAACAAGTATTAAATCGGGCAGAAAATTTTTATACGATACACATGAAACATCTGGACTCGGTCAAGCATCCTGTGCATCGTGTCATGTTGATGCAAGAATGGATAAATTAGCATGGGACTTGGGAGATCCGTCTGGAGAAATGAAAGCCTTTAATCAAAACTGTCAAACTGATAATCCAGCGATATCTCTATTTCAATGTGATGATTTTCATCCCATGAAAGGACCCATGATGACCCAAACATTCCAAGACATCATTGGCAATGAACCATTTCATTGGCGTGGAGATCGCAATGGTATTGAAGAATTCAATGGTGCATTTCAAAGCATTAATGGTGATGACACACAATTAACAGCTGATGAAATGCAACAGTACAAAGAAATGTTGGCAACCATAACATTCCCACCCAACCCATTTAGAAAATTAGACAATACCTTGCCTGAAAATATAGACCTGAGTAATCATTATACATCAGGAAGATTCGCACCAGCAGGCCAACCACTGGGTTCTGGAAACCCACAAAATGGATTACAAATGTACAATTTAGGTTTGCTTGATAATGTATTTCAGTGTGGAAGTTGCCACACTATTCCAACGGGAATGGCTGTCAATGGAGCATTAAAGTTAGGTGTCATCAATGCATCAGTTGGTGGTGAGATTATGGCCATGGGACCTAATAATGCCAATCATCTGGGCATAGTCAGTGTTGATGGGTCTACACAAAAAGCGATTAAAACTCCTCAATTAAGGAACATGCATGAAAAAGTGGGCTTTGAAACTTCACGCAGTGAGTCGCTTTTGGGTTTTGGATTTCTTCATGATGGTGCGATAGATTCCATCTCTCGGTTTTTGAGTGCTGGCGCTTTTAGTGTAAATTCTGATCAAGATGTCGCAGATTTAGTGGCATTGATGATGGCGTTTTCAGGATCAGAACTGGATGATGGTAATATACCTTTTGGAAATACACCTGAAAAATCTCAAGATACACATGCCGGTGTTGGTAGGCAGTATACATTGACCCAAGCCACACAATTAAATGATGACATTGATGCACTGGTTGGTATTGCTAGTTCTGGCAAGGTTGATTTGATGGTGAATTCGGGCAATAGTGCTAATTATTTATTTGATGAAAACAGTGATCAATTCATCAATCATGTTCATGAACCCATATCATCAATTGGTTTAATGTCTTTAGCCAGTATTGAGTCTCCATTAAATTACTCATTGGTACCTAAAGGATTGGGTGAGCGTTTGGCATTTGATCGCGATGGTGATGGCGTATCTGATTATCAAGAGATAATTAATGGTTCAGATTTAACAGACGATAATTCTATTGGGATTCATCCAAAAAGGGGATTGTGGTACAACCCAGCAAGAAGTGGACATGGCGCTGATATTCAATTATCAGGCAATAATCTTTTTATCATATGGTACACTTATAAAGATGATATGACCCCTATATGGTACTTGGCATCTGGCCCTTATGCTGAAAACTGGCAAGCAGAACTGGTCTCTTTTACTTGGGATTTTGCGACTAGAACAACGACAGAATCATCGGTTGGTTCAGTTAATCTTCAATTCAATAATGCAGAAAGTGTAGAATTCTCATGGGTAGTTGATGGCAGATCAAGTTCTGAGTCTTTTGAATATTTTAACGTATCGAATGCCCAGACCACAAAACAATTTACTGGAACCTATTATGATGTCACGGACTCTGGTTGGGGCGTAACCACACATACACAAGGAACATCTCAAGTTGCCATTGTGTATTATTATGATGAAAGTGGCGACCCTCGTTGGTCATTAGGTAACGCCGTAAATTCACAAACAACTAGCATGGAGATGGTTTCTTATTTAGGATTTTGTCCAGATTGTGATTATGCTTTACCAACAGGGACTGCAAATGGATCCATTGACATGGACTTTATACTTGGAAGAAAAATTGAATTTTCTTCTGATATAAAATATCCAGAAGACCAATCTAGTGCTTGGGATATAAACAATGTAACATTAAATGCTCTGACAAATGAATTTTATGATCCTGAAGTTCAATAAAATCACAGTGGATTCAAAACACAATTATTTGTTATTATTCTTACTTGTATTTACCTCTGCGGTTTACACAAAAACTTTGCCTGAGTTAGAAAAGGAACTAGAATCTGTTGGAGACAAACAAGCCCTTACTATACTCTCAAACTATAAAAGTGATATTGAAAACTGGAAAAAAGAAGATCAGGGCCGGTATTACACCCTTATGGGTTTGAAACTTGAAAATACAGATTTAGATTTATCAGAACAAAACTATAACAAAGCGATAATAATGTTAGAAGAATTAGATTTTGTTTCTGAAAATTTAATTAATGCCTTGATAGAAAGATCTTATGTTTATTACCTCAGGACCAATGACCCAAAGTATTATTGTCCAGACAGGAAAAAAGCGTTAGATTTGGCCAGACAAACCAATGATTTTCAAGAAACATTAGCACGAGCATTGGTGCAATACTCATTTTGTTTTGATGGCAAGCAAGAGAAATTTCCAGAAGCCTTAAAATTATTAGAAGAGGCCATATTGATTGCAGAACAACAAAATCTGAATCAGCCTTTAATATACAATGCTACCGCTATACTATATCGGTCAAATAACATTTACAAAAAAAGCTACGAATATTTTATTAAAGCTTATCAGAGTTGGGAAAAAGAAAATGACATACAAGACATGTTTAATATGCAACACTCATTGCTTAATATTAGCCTCAAAATGGGGGATATTGAGCTAGCAAAAGAACATGAAAAAATCTTGTTTAAATTAACCGCGGATAATCCTGAGTTTAGTGATTTTTTATTCTTTTCATATTTTAATGCGAGCATGATTAGTTTACAGGAGAATGATTTCGAAAAAACAATCGAAAATACATAGAAAATGTTGGATTTAAAAGATACAACAGATGAAAAGTATTATGTAAGAATTGGGGTGTCAAACATAGCGACCAGTTATTTTAGGTTGAACAATCAAGCATTGGCTAAGAAATATGCCGAAGAGTTTTTAGAACTAAATAAAGGATCAAAAGTTATGCTTGAGGCTGACAGAATGTCAAAAATGATTATTAATCACAATGAAGATAGAAACTGGGAAGCCATCAATAATATTATGGAGCTCAATGATGTGGTTCAGAAAAATACCAGGAAGTTTCTAATAAATTCATCAAAAGCTCAAGCTTTGGTTTTTGATCAAAACATTAGTCAATTTGAAAATAAAATTTTAGCACAAGAAAACTCAATTAAAAATTTGTCACTAATATCCGAAAAAAGAAAAAACAAAATTGCAGAGCTTACCATATTTATTATTGCTGCTTTTAGTTTAGCTGTTTTAATTTTTACAGTTTCATTGTGGCGTTCAAAAAAGAAGTTTGTGCAATTGGCTCAAATAGATTATCTGACCAAAATTGCCAACAGGAGATACATATTTGAAGCAGGCCAAAATCTTATTGATAAATCCATTAGTAGGGGGCATTCTCTTTATCTCTTCATATTTGACATTGATGACTTTAAATTAGTGAATGACAACCAGGGACATGATATGGGCGATCAAGTATTGAAACAAGTGACAAAAGCCTGTAGTCAATTATTATCAGAAAATAGCTTGTTCGGTAGGATTGGAGGTGAAGAATTTATATATTTAATACCTAACCTTTCCGATGAAGAAGCCATTAATATTGCTGATCAGATTAGGGTTGGAGTCTCAAAAATCAATTTTAATGAAAACAATCAGTCTACGAAAGTCACCATTAGTACTGGAATAAGCACTACAGATCAAATCATTAGAATGGATGAGTTGGTCAAACAAGCTGATATGGCTTTATATGAATCAAAAGACCAAGGCAAGAATAGAGTGACATTTTATTCACCATAGTTAGTCATTATTTATCGGTTTTAAAAACTCTTGCCATTGCCCATCATTTAGCACAGAAGATATATTGCCTTGTTTGTCAAATATGCCTTGAGCCAGGGCATGTTTGTGTATTTGTAGCTTTTGTATTTTTTCTTCAACCGTTCCTTTTGTGATGAGTTTATAAACAAAGACATTTTTGTCTTGACCAATTCGGTGTGCCCGATCACTGGCTTGGGATTCTGCTGCTGGATTCCACCATGGATCAAAATGAATGACTGTATCTGCCGTGGTTAGATTTATGCCTGCTCCACCTGCTTTGAGACTGATTAGGAATACAGGGACATCTCCTGCTTGAAACTTATCAATTAAAGCTCCGCGTCTATTAGCAGGAGTTTTGCCAGTTAGTTTGATGGAATCAATTTTTAAATGTTTCAAGTGTTCTTCAATAATATCCAGCATACTGGTGAAAGATGAAAACAATAAGATTCTATTGCCTTCTTCGACCATATTGGGCAAAACTGTTGACAGCCAATTTAATTTGGCTGAGTCTGTGTTTTCCGTGACCGAACTCAGTTTCAGTAATGCTGGGTGGCAACACACTTGTCGTAAACGTAATAGGGCATTACCAATAAGAATATTATTGCCTTTGGCTTGATTGTTCTGAGACTTTCTCATGGCTTGTTTGATTTCATCGCTCATGGTTAAGCGGATGGTTTCATATAAATTAGACTGGGCTTCATTGAGTTCAATGATTTGGACTATCTCAGTTTTATCGGGCAATTCCTTTGCCACCTCTGATTTTGTACGCCTGAGCATAAATGGAGAAACGCGTTTGCTTAAATCTGTTTGTCTGTCTTGGTTGCCTGCTTTTTCTATGGGTATTTGATAAATGTGTTCAAATTGTTTTTGTGAACCTAAAAATCCTGGCATAAGAAAATTAAATAACGACCACAGTTCTCCCAAGTGATTTTCAATGGGAGTTCCACTGAGACACAATCTTTGTTGGGCATTAATGGTACTGGCTACTTTGGCAGCCCTTGTTTTGGCATTTTTAATTGCTTGGGCTTCATCTAATATGTGCATGTGGAAATTAAATTCAGACAATATTTTCTGATCGCGAATCATGACACCGTAACTGATGATGATAATGTCAATTGAGGCTATATTTGTATATTTTTTATGACGACTATTACCAGTTAAGACCAATGAACTGAGGCTGGGGGTAAACTTTTGGATTTCTGATTGCCAGTTACTCAATAAACTGGTTGGTACAACAATTAAACATGGGGTCTTCATTTTGCCTGTGTTTTTTTCATGCAAGATATGTGTCAATACCTGTAATGTTTTACCCAACCCCATGTCATCTGCCAAAATGCCACCCAATTGGTACTGACTTAAAAATTGTAACCAAGCAAATCCCGTTAATTGGTAATCACGCAATTTGACCGTTAAGTTATGTGGAGCTGGAATTGTGGATAATCCCATGCCTTGATTTAACTCATCTGCTTTTTGTTTTAACCAATTATCACCTTGCCATTTTAAGGTGGTGTTATTTGATTTTTGTTCTTTATCTTGCTCTTCATCAACTAAAGATTCTTGCAATTGATTAACCCGCATTAATTGCGAAGTGGCCAATGTGAGGCTTTCATCGTTGTTCAATGAGGATTCGTCATACAATTCAGAAAGTGTAGAAACTATTTGTTTTAAGCTATTGTTATTTAGGCCTATATTTGTCCCATCTTCAAGTTTGATACTAAATGTTTTTTGATCGTTATCTAAAAGTTTTCCTGATTGGATGGCTTTGACCAAATGTGGCAATATGTTAACCGATTGACCTGCTATGGTGACGCCCAGTTCTAGGTCAAACCAATTGTTTCTTAAATCTGACTTACTATTAGAATTACCTTTTGCGCTGCTAATTTTGGCATACCAATCACTGACAATATTTTGGTTCATTCTAAAACCATTATCTATGGTGACTTTCCATCCATCATTTTGTAAACCTACCAATAAACAGGCATAGTCGCTAAATTTATTGCCAATATAACGGTCGTTTAAATGGTAATCAGCCACAACAATCTGTTCATAATGAGAATACAATGAATCCAGGTTCTCAATTTGACGCAAAAAACCTGCCATCTGATTTAATAATTGCGATTCGGGCATAATTTTTCCTGAAGACAAATCTGCAAAAGTAAATTCTCTCGAATCATGAATAAAACTGATATTGGCCACATCAATTTCAAAATAATGTTGAAACGCTGCTTGAATGGTCTTTTCATGGCTACTGATTTTTAAGTGCGGAATAATGGACTTTTTTGAAACATCGATTGCAATTGGTTGTGAGAACAAGGCTGTTTTGGATGCGATGCTGTTTTCATTAATGGACAGATAAAAATTATCTTGAACCAATAAAGAATTGGGGTTAATGACACTGACATTTTGGTTGTATTCTAATGGAGAACGGTACAAAGCTTTCCAAAAACACCTGCCAGTTAAGAGTATTTGATGTAATAGTTCTCCATCTCGGCCAGCTTTCAATGTAAATTGGTGTTGGTTAATGATTGAATTATCTACCAATAACTGCAAGATGGATTGATCGGCCAACGTCACAAATTTGGGCAAAGGATTACTGTACAATAAACTAGAATCTAATGGCGCTTTTAATGAATACCGGCCTTCTGTACTAATATAGGCTTTGTGTAAGGCCACATGATAAGATTTATCTGTTTCATCATAATCTAAAAGATAGATTAATCGGTGCCTGGCCATATTGGGGTAGGGGTCATGAACTTGTCTATTCATCCAGTTAGAGAAGGTTTCTCCAATATTTCTACTGGCTTGTAATTGTTGGGTAAAAGGTGGTAATTGATCGATTCTTGATTTACTTTCAATCACTAAGGCCGCCAAATGAATACAGGGAGTTGGTAAATCACAGTGACAACTACCAATAACCTCATCGACTTCTTTATTTAAGGGCCAGCCAATACTCAATCGATGAATACCAGTGTCATCTTCAATAATGGCATTGACCATCTCTAAGGATTCCTTGTGGTGCCATTTTATCAATTGGCCATTTAACAGCAATTTGGTGGCTTGATACAACGTTTCTTCTGAAAACAACTGTTGTAATTGTCCTTTAGGACCTTTAAATCCCATGGGTATTTTTATCATTTTATTGGATGGCACTGCTTAAATATTTTAATCAACCATCAATTCTATCATGAACACTTTTAATTAAGCATTTTATTATCCACTTAGAAAAAATAATGGTGTAATATGGTAAGACAGCAATCAAATGATGAGAAATACATGATACACGAAGAAATATTTCCCCAACTCATAGGCCAATGGCATGGCACAGTAAAAACTTGGTTTGAACCCGGTAAATTGGCAGATGAATCATCTGTTAAAGGTGAGTTTTCCCAGTTCGTCAATACATCTTATGTAAGGCACACCTATACAGGCAGTATAAAAGGCAAACAACGAAACGGTGAAGAAATGATTGCCTTTAACAAAGTGACCAAACAATTCGAACAAACCTGGATAGACAGCTTTCACATGGATTACGCCATCATGGTATCACGCGGCAAAGGCATCGATAATGGATTCAGTGTACAAGGTAAGTATGATGTGGGCGAAGGCATTCCTCGATGGAGTTGGAGAACTGATTATGTGTTAATCAATGCCAATAATTTAACCATAATCGCCTACAATATCAGCCCTGAGGGCGAAGAAGCCAAAGCCGTTGAAACTGTTTATGAAAGAGTATAAAGACTAATTCGCACAGCGACACTGGTCAATTAACAATGTACAATTAGTAGTTAGTAATTAGTAATTAAGAAAAAAAGCATCGTCATGCCTGCAAATGTAGGTATTTCATTGGGAATCGTGATTTATGAGTAAGATGGGCCCCGCCCATCATCAGTGTTTAAGTGGACTCATTAAAAATACAGATCTAAACATGATGGGCAGGGCCCATCTTATGCATAAAACCTGTCTCTTATACACATCTCCGAGCCCACGAGACAGGCAGAAATCTC
>CAJXVJ010000025.1 GCA_913061105.1 uncultured Alcanivoracaceae bacterium
ATCTACACAGAGTAGATCGTCGGCAGCGTCAGATGTGTATAAGAGACAGAGTTTGTACATTGTTATCATCAGAAAGTTAGTACTGGAAAAATAGACCAATACGATGCAGTTAATGCTGCTATGGGGCAAAAGTGCCCTAAGAATTTTCACAATGAAGCACCTGGTGAAGATAATCCAGATTGCCTTTATATCGAGGTACGTTGAAATAATAACATTGCAATCTAAGAATGGATAAGGAAATAAAATTTGGATTATTTATTATTGACTACAGGTAAAATAGATAAATCAATTCTTAACAATAAATAAAGTTAGCTATATCTTTTGCTAACTTTATTTATATAATATAATTTCTTAATTTTTAGTAACACTGTTATTAACACAAATAAAAATATACTCTTAATTATTTCACTGGTTTTATTTTCGAGTTGCGTATTTTCGATTGAGGTAAACTTTAATAAAATTAAAGCCCTTACTGAGCTTCCTAACCAGACAATTTGGTCTTTAGAAGAAGATCACAACGGCTTTTTATGGTTAGCAAGCGATAAAAACTTATTCAAGTTCGACGGTTATAAATTAACAAATTTCTCGAAGATTGTCCCAAATTCTAATATTAAAGAAGTAAGAAGACTTAAAATTGATAGTAGTGGTGCTTTATGGATAGGCACTAGAAATTCTGGATTGCATAAGTATCATGATAATGAGCTTAAATCATTTACATACCATCCAAAATCAAACAGTATAAGCTCGAATAAAATAACCAGTCTCTTACCCGATAATAATAATGTATGGGTTGCAACCGATAAAGGCTTGGATTTAATCACTTCAGACTTTAAAGTTTCAAATTATCAATTACCTACAGAGCAAAATAATGACAATGATTTTATAACAAGTCTCTATCATTCTTCTAATGATGAAATAATAATAGGATCAAAGACAAGGCTATTTTTATTTAATAAAATTTCAAAGAAATTCACCCGCCAAATAATCAAAGGAGTTGATAAAGAATTTATTACACAAATTGTTATTGATGACTATGGTAATACTTGGTTGGCTACTGCTTCTGGAGTTTATGTAAAATATTCTGATAGTAGTATATACCAATCATTCAAACCTAACTTAATCAATTTTAGGATAGTATCAATAGCTACAGACAATGACAATATATGGTTCGGTAGTGTGTTTAATGGATTATTACGTTATTCATTTCAAGATAAAATTCTGAATAAGTATCTGCCAATACCCAAAGATAATAACAGTATTGCTGGTAAATCAATTATGAAGTTGCTGCTAACAAAGGACAATATTTTATATGCGAGTAGTTACAATGGTGGTATAAGCTACTTTAATACTAATTTGTTAAATTTTGGTTTTGAATCAAATTCACAATCTAGTATCCATTGTATTGATTCACCCGTTATTTATTTTATGATAAAAGGAGATGATAATGATATTTGGCTCACTACAGCAAAAGGAACTGTCGTATTTAATACCGTTGAAAAAAAGTGCCAAAATCTTAAATTAAATACAGAAAATAAAGAGTACTTTTATACGAGACCTTCTATTAAAGACAGTTTAGGACGCATTTGGTTAAGCTCAACTAAAGGTATTCACTTATACGAACCTGATACAGGAAATTTAATAACCACAGAACACAATCAAGATTCTTGGTATGTTTTTGCACTTTTTGAATTAAGAAATAATGTAATTTTAATTGGGACATCTCAAGGCGTTTATAAATTTTCAAAAGAAAGTGGAATAACTCAGATTGTTTCTGAAGACACTAAATTAAATACTGCCTATATTTCATCTTTTTCGAAAGGTTCCAGTGGGCCCACATATATTGCAACTGAACAAGGTGTGGCTATTCTAAATGAAAATGATAGTCTAAATTACTATAATAAAGTGCAGTCGCAGTTACCGACTGAGAAGATATCCATTGTTTATGTTGATAAACTAAATAATTTATGGGTTGGTACAATTGGTCATGGATTATTCCAGTTTAATTCACTAGGAGACTTATTAAAAAGATTTAATCATGAAAGTGGCATTGATGAAACAGTTACTATTACAAGTGTACTAGATGACGATAATGATAATTTGTGGTTAGGTTCTGACAATGGTTTAATTAGATTAAGTACCAGTAGCTATTTAGCACATACTTTTTATAAAAGTGATGGCTTACAAAGTAACTACTTTAACACTAATTCTGCATATAAAGCTCCTGATGGAAAGCTCTATTTCGGCGGGCGCAATGGATATAACGCTTTTTATCCTAATGACATAACATTAAATACAATGCCTCCTAATATTGTTTTAACTGACTTTACGCGTTTTGGTAAGTCAGTTGAAGTTGGAGTGGAGAAAAATGGTTTTGTGCTAGAAAAACACATTGATGATATTCAAGAATTGTCTCTTGGACATAAAGATTATGTTTTAGGGTTTGAATTTGTAGCGCTTGATTTTGCAGATACTAAACGCAATAAATACGCATACAAGCTAGAAGGTTTTGATCCTGATTGGACTTATGTCAATGCTGATGATAGAAAAGCAGGTTATACAAACTTAGATGCAGGCAATTACAGTTTTAGAGTTAAAGGTTCAAATAAAGATGGAACCTGGAATGAAGCTGGAAAATCCTTAAAAATAAAAGTGCTACCAGCTCCATGGTTAACATGGTGGGCTTTCTGTGTTTATGCTCTAAGTTTTTTATCACTATTGTTTTGGTATATTCAACGTAAAAATAAAGCCAATATTCGTATTAATAAAAGGTTGCGTGCAGAGGTCAAAAATCAGACACTTGAACTTAATGTTCAAAAGCAAACTGTAGAATCTTTATTAGCACATAAAAATGAGTTGTTCGCCAACGTATCACATGAATTTCGTACACCATTAACTTTAATTCTGGGTCCTGTCAATGAGTTATTGAAAGCGCCTTTGCCTGTAGGCAATATTAAATCATTGCAAATGGTAAATCGCAATGCTAACCGATTACTCACCATGATTGAGCAACTATTACAATTGGCTAAAATAACTGAAAATCAAGACCTTAGTGTAGTTCCTCAACAGGTTCATACATCTGTTCAGTTGATTGTAGATTCATTTCAACCCTTAGCTAAGATAAGAAACATCACACTTAATTTGGTGCAGAATGATAGTTGTGCCATAGAAGCAACTCAAGATGCTATTGATACCATATTGAGTAATTTGATATCCAACGCACTAAAATATACAAATATTGGTGGTTTAGTTGAGATTAAATCGGTAGCCCAAGATGACTCTGTAACCATTGAGGTCACTGATAATGGCTGTGGCTTAAGCCCAACTCAACAAAAAGAAATATTTACCCGTTTCCATAGATTAGATACACACCTAAACACTGAAGGAGTCGGTATTGGATTGTCATTGGTTCAAGAGGTAGTTAAACTTAATAATGGTGAAATCCAGGTTGATAGTGAAATAGGTTCTGGTAGTACTTTTAGTGTCACCTTTGACTGTATTGATTTCAATCTAAATCTCAATACTAATGATAAAGACACCCATTTAGTTTTAACTGATCAGTTAAAAAATGAAGCCATTAACCGCATCGATATAGCTGCAAAAGACGTACAATATATTGGAAATAAAAAACATGAGACAATCTTGATTATTGATGATAATCAAGACATGTTGGATTATATTGGTAAAGTCCTAAAACAGTCTTTTTATTGTATTTTAGTCAATAGAGGGAAAACAGGGGTAGCTATTGCAATCAAACACGTACCAGACATAATTGTATGCGATGTAATGATGCCGGAAATGGATGGTTTTCAAGTCACTAGAACTATACGCTCAGATACCAGAACTTCGCATATCCCACTGATACTTTTAACGGCTCTAAATGACAAGAAAAGCCGTATAAAAGGCTGGCGGGAAAATATAGATGTTTACTTAACCAAGCCTTTTGATGCGGATGAGTTGATCTTGCAATTAGAAAACATATTGATTATTCGCAATATTCTTAAGAAAAAAGCCAGCCAAGCAATTGCCTCGGAAAGTATTTCTATGACATCTGGTTTGGCTAAATTAGATCACTTGTTTATCGAAAAGTTAATGAAAGTCATAGAAAAAAATTATAGCAATCCACAAATTCTACGTCCTCAATTGGCAAGTCTTATGGCCGTCAGCGATAGACAATTACAAAGAAAGACCAAGGCCTTAGTCGATAAAAATCCGCTTGATTTATTACGCGAATACCGACTTAGACAAGCAGTTAAATTACTAAAAGATGGTTATCAGGTGAGTCAAACCAGTGATATGTGTGGGTTTAACTCTGTTGGTTATTTCTCAAAATGTTTTAATCAACAATACGGAATGAACCCAAAACAATACCAGCAAACTTGTAAGTAGTTACAATTAAAAAACAAGAAATTAAAGTTTCATTATCTTTTTATTTATCATTGAAAAATTACGCCATTTATGGCGAATATGAATTTAAATATTGCTTGATTCTGACAACTCAAGATTTATACCATGATTGATGCGTCAAAAACCTTAATCTAATTCAGCTTTAAGCATCCATTTCTGGATGCTTAAAGCATTAAATATTAAGTGTTTAAAAAGGAAGGTCAATCCAAGAAATACCACAATTCATTAATAGATTCTCTGCAGCAGCAAGACTTCCTACTGCGACACGATGTTCATCACTTCCAAATCCATGATCTTCTATCATTTGTTCTACAACTCCTTCTAAAATCCTTACAAGGTTCTCGGCAGTATGACATGGTACAGCAGAGGCTTGAAATGAGAAGAACATGGCTGTGGCTATTGATAACGTTTTAATTTTCATTTTCATTTTTATTTTCCTAATTTATTTATAATTAATAGATTGTTTTACGATTTGTTTCAACTTAATCGATGGGACCTATGATAGATTATTGTCATGAAATCAGTGACAATAGAGAGGACATAAAAAAGGACATTTGGTACAAGAAAAATAATATTGAGGACAAAAAAAATTGTTTTGAGGACATTTGATTGATTGGGTTTGTGTTTAAGCCTTTGTTTTAACTAGCCATCATACTAAACTATGACTCATTGGGGGCTGTACCTAAATATAATACAGATAAATTTATAAATTGTGTTTATCAAGTTGGTTAAACAGATGATATGTATGGATTTACTTCTGTAAACTCTTATTCACCATGACTTAATCTGCAATAAGTTATTATTCCTAAACAATACCAACAAAATAGAAAGTAGTAACAATAAAAAACATCTAATTAGAGTAATTTAAAGTTTTCATTTATTAAGGAAAATCTAGTTTTAGCAATACTAAGGAGCTGACCTATTAAAATCTGAAAAATAGGTAGGAATGAAATTTCGAAGCCCCGAAATACAATACGGTATTTTTGATTAAGATAATTGATTAATGAGTGTGTTGATAGTCTGTCGTTGGGCTTCACGTTGCTCAGCCCAACCTACATTTATATTACTTTAGAGATGTCATTTTATTCATGGAGATACCCGCCTTCGCGGGTATGACGATGTTTGGAATGCTATTTTTTCTTCTTAGGCATATACAAATCTGTAATCGTTCCTTCAAAGGCTTCGGCACTCATACCAACAGATTCTGATAAAGTTGGATGAGGGTGTATAGTGAGGCCAATGTCAGCGGCTTCACAGCCCATTTCTATGGCCAATGAAAGTTCTGATATTAATTCACCTGCATTGGGTCCTACAATGCCGGCACCAATTACACGATCGGTTTCGTTATCAAACAAAATTTTTGTAAAACCTTCAGTTCTATCGTGACCAAGCGCACGACCACTGGCGGCCCAAGGGAATTTACCGACGCCATAATCTAGCCCTTCTGCCTTGGCTTCAATCTCTGTTTTGCCTGTCCATGAAACCTCAGGATCGGTATATGCCACCGATGGAATAACCAATGCATCAAAGAATACTTTATCACCATGAGCCACTTCGGCAGCTACTTTGGCTTCGTGTGTGGCTTTATGTGCCAACATGGGTTGACCTACGATATCTCCGATAGCAAAAATATGAGGAATGTTTGTATGCATTTGTTTATCAACATCTATAAAACCTCTGTCTGTCACTTCAACACCAGCATTTTCAGCACCTAATTTTTTACCATTTGGGACACGGCCGACAGCGACTAATACTTTGTCGTATGTTTGCTTGTCTTTTCCATCAAACTCAACTTCTAAGCCATCCTTTTTAGCAGTGACATTGGTAACCTTGGTTTTTAGTTTGACTTCTTTGTAGCGTTTTTTCGATATCATCATTAACGGGCGAACCAAATCTTTATCAGCACCAGGAATAATTTGATCCATCATTTCAACGATAGTGATTTCAGTGCCCAATGCAGAATAGACTGTCGCCATTTCTAGGCCAATGATGCCGCCACCAATAATTAGCATGGTTTTTGGGATATCGGTCATTTCTAGTGCGTCGGTTGAATCAAGCACTCTTTCATCATCCCAAGGAATCCCTGGCAACTTGAATACTTGTGAACCTGCAGCAATGATACATTGTGCAAATGTGATGTTTTTCCCATCAACGCTGATAGTGTGATCATCAACAAATTGACCGGTCCCTGTGACAACATTAACTTTGCGTTGTTTGGACATTTGCTTTAAGCCACCTGTTAACTTAGCAGTGATTGAATTCTTCCAACCCAACAATTTTTCTCTGTCTATATTTGGTTGACCAAATGATAAACCATGTTGCTCCATGTGGGCGGCTTCGCGAATCACTTGGGCAGAGTGTAATAGGGCTTTTGATGGTATACATCCAACATTTAAACACACGCCACCAAGGGTTTCATAACGTTCAACCAATGTCACTTGCATGCCCAAATCTGCTGCTCTAAATGCAGCTGTGTAGCCACCTGGACCACCACCTAAAACTAAAACTTCAGTATCGTAATTGTCTGTTTTCTCTGATTTAACCGCCTCAGGTTGTTTTGTTTCTACTTTTTTGGTTTCTTCTTTGACTGCTTCATCTTGCTTTTTATCTTCAACGACTTCGCTAACTTCCATGCGTGCAATAACGGTGCCTTGTTTGACATTTTCATCAATGGCGACCAATATTTCTGTGACTTTCCCAGCATGAGGAGAAGGGATTTCCATGGTGGCTTTTTCGCTTTCTAGTGTTATTAACGGATCATCTACTGAAATTTCGTCACCTTCACTGACTAATATTTCAATCACTGGAACATCATCAAAATCACCCATGGCTGGGATTTTTATATCTACTATTGAACTCATAATAACATCTTCTTAAGGTCGGATAAAACGGTTGATAGGTATACAATAAAGCGGGCTGCATCTGCTCCATCAATGACTCGGTGGTCATAGGATAAAGATAGCGGTAACATTAAACGCGGCTCAACTTCGCCTTTGGCGTTGTATTCTGGTTTAACTTTCGATCGACTCACACCTAAAATAGCCACTTCAGGGGCATTAATTATTGGTGTGAAAGCAGTGCCACCAATTCCGCCTAATGAAGACACAGAAAAACAACCACCTTTCATGTCAGCTGGTGCTAATTTTCCTTCGCGGGCTTTTAATGAAATCTCGCCCATTTCTTTGGCAATTTCCATAACAGTTTTGCTTAATACATCTCGCAATACAGGAACAACTAGGCCATTGGGCGTGTCTACTGCAATGCCAATATGGAAATATTTCTTCATCACTAAATTTTCACCGCCTGCGTCTAGGGAGGCATTGAATTTAGGGAATTTTTTAAGCGCTACAGCCACGGCTTTGATGATAAAAGCCAGTGGGGACAAGCTAAAGCCTTGGGCTTTTGCTGTATTTTTATTGTCTTGTCTGAATGCTTCCATGTCTGTAATATCAGATTCATCGAATTGAGTCACATGTGGAATGCGTACCCAATTACGGTGCAAATATTTTCCAGAAATTTTCTGAATTCGTGATAACGAAACCGTTTCAATTTCACCATATTTAGAAAAATCTTCATTGGGTGGAGGCAAAACATCAAAGTTTGGAGGTCCTGACTGCACCACACCACCTGATTGCATGGCTTGTTTTATGTAAGATTTAACATCTTCTTTTGTAATTCTGCCTTTGCGACCAGTTCCTGATACTAAATTTATATCGGTCCCCAGTTCTCTGGCATATCTTCTAATAGCAGGTGAGGCGTGGGCTTTTTTACCTGATAATGTATTAGACTGTAAGCTTACTGGTGGTGGTTTGCGTTTTATTTCTTTTGGTGGTTCGGGAGTTTTAACTGCTTCTTTTTTCTCAGCAACTTTTGGTGTTTCAACTGACGTTTCTGGTTTTGGTTCTTCTTTATTGTCAGATGAAGACTCAGTTGCAATGACATCAATTTCTAACAAATCAGAACCTTGGGCAACTTCATCTCCAATATTGATTAATATCTTTTTAACGATTCCACCAGCAGAAGAGGGAACTTCTAATGTGGCTTTTTCGCTTTCCAAAGTAATAATAACGTCTTCTTTTTCAATGGTGTCACCAACGGCTACTAATATTTCAATGACTTCTACGCCATCTACATCGCCAATATCGGGTACTTTAATTTTTTCAATAGTCATCAATTATACTCCTACAGGATCAGGTCGTGAACTATCAATTTTATACGCTTTGATTGCCTTTGCAATGGCAGTCTTTGGTAAGTCACCAGATTTAACCAATGCCAATACAGTGGTATAGGCAATATGGAATTTATCTACTTCAAAGAATGAACGCAATTGTTCACGTGTATCAGAACGTCCAAAACCATCGGTGCCTAATGTTGTATAATCAGCTTTTACCCATGGGCGAATTTGTTCAACAAAATCACGCATATAATCACTGGCTGCAATAACAGGGCCTTTGGTATTATCCAAACACTCTTGGATATAAGAGGTTTGCGCTTTTTTGCTTGGGTTTAAACGGTTGTACCGTTCAACACTTTGTCCATTGCGTTTTAACTCAGTAAAGCTTGGACAAGACCAAATGTCACAATCAACCTTGAAATCTTTTTTCAACAAGGCTGCTGCTGCAATGGCTTCTCTTAAGATTGAACCTGAACCCAGTAATTGGGCTTTAATCTTACCTTTGGTCTGACTAAATGGGTACATGCCTTTTAAGATGCCGTCTTCAGATCCTTTTGGCATTTCTGGATGTTGGTAATTTTCATTAAGAAGTGTTAAGTAAAAATAGACATCTTCGTCATCTGCATACATTCTTTGTAGGCCGTTTTGAATAATAACAGCCACTTCATAAGAAAATGTTGGATCATATGAGATACAGTTTGGAACTGTCGAAGAGATTAAATGTGAATGGCCATCTTCATGTTGTAAACCTTCACCGTTTAAAGTGGTACGACCAGATGTACCACCCAGTAAAAACCCTTTGGTACGCATATCACCAGCTGCATAACACAAATCACCTATGCGTTGGAATCCAAACATAGAATAATAAATAAAGAACGGAATCATCGCAACGCCATAATTGGCATAAGCGGTACCAGCGGCAATCCATGAACTCATCGCACCAGCTTCAGAGATGCCTTCTTGTAAGACTTGTCCATCTATGCTTTCTTTGTAAAACATCAATTGTTCAGCATCTTCAGGTGTGTATTTTTGCCCTTGATGTGAGTAAATACCCAATTGTCTAAAGAGACCTTCCATACCAAATGTACGGGCTTCATCAGCTACAATGGGCACAATATGTTTGGCTATTTTTTTATCACGCAATAAGATGGCCAAAGACCTAACAAAAGTCATGGTCGTTGAAAATTCGCGGTCACCAGATGATTTCATGATGCTGGCAAACTTATCAAGAGTTGGAATGGTTAGTTTTTCATAATTGACTTTTCTTTGCGGCAAATAACCACCTAGCTCGTGACGGCGTTGTTGGAGATATTTGATTTCTTCAGAATCATCAGCAGGTTTGTAATAAGGCACATCATCCAAATCTTCATCAGCAATGGGCACATTAAATTGGTCTCTAAAATGGGCGATGGCTGAGGTTTTCATTTTCTTTTGTTGGTGTGTGATGTTTAACCCTTGGCCAGCATCTCCCATGCCATATCCTTTTACCGTTTTGGCAAGAATCACAGTTGGTTGGCCTTTGTGTGCATTCGCCTCAGCATAAGCCGCATACATTTTATGGGGATCATGACCTCCTCGATTTAGTCGCCAAATGTCTTGATCTGTCATGTTGGAAACCATTTCCTTGAGTTCTGGATACTTACCAAAAAAATGTTCGCGAACATAAGCACCATCTTTAGATTTATAGTTTTGGTAATCACCATCTACTGCTTCTTCCATGCGTGATTTCAATAATCCTTTATTATCTTTAGCCAATAAAGGATCCCAGTATCCACCCCATATAACTTTAATAACATTCCATCCTGCTCCACGGAATACGCCTTCAAGCTCTTGAATGATTTTTCCATTTCCACGTACTGGTCCGTCCAATCTCTGTAGGTTACAATTAACCACAAATACCAAATTGTCTAATTTTTCACGGCCAGCCATCGAGATGGCACCTAACGATTCTGGTTCATCAGTTTCACCGTCACCAAGAAAAGCATAGACTTTTTTGTCAGTAGTTTCGACCAGTTTTCGGTTCTGCATGTATTTCATAAAACGGGCTTGATAAATGGCCTGAATAGGGCCTAATCCCATAGATACAGTCGCAAATTGCCAATAATCAGGCATTAACCATGGATGAGGATATGACGCTAAGCCTTTGCCCTCAACTTCGCGCCTGAAATTATCCATGTCATTTTCATCGATGCGCCCTTCAAGATAAGAACGGGCATAAAAACCTGGTGCACAATGGCCTTGTACATACAATAAATCGCCTCCAGATTGATGTTCAGGTCCACGGAAAAAGTGGTTAAAGCCCACATCATAGATGGTTGCTGCAGAGGCAAAGCTGGCTATATGCCCACCTAATGATCCAGGGCGCCTATTGGCACGAACCACCATTGCCATGGCATTCCAACGAATAATCGCACGAATTTTCCACTCAATGTCAGCATTACCTGGAGATTTTTTTTCTTGGTTAGTTGGAATGGTATTCAAATAAGCTGTGGTTGCTTCATAAGGAAGGTGTCCACCTGAGCGGCGATTTAAATCGATGAGCTGTTCGATTAAAAAATGCGCCCGTTCGGGGCCTTCTTCTGCGATGACTGCAGTTAATGCTTCTAACCATTCTTGTGTTTCTTGGCTATCAACATCTATTTTGTGATTTGCTTCTTTCATATTTGTCTCGGTCTATTTCTTATTTTGTTTATTTGTCTAATTTCTTGTTTTGATTCTGTGCATCAATGACTGCAATGGCTGTCATATTTATGATGCGTCTAACAGATGATGCTGGTGTTAATACATGTGCTGCTTGTTTGCTGCCCAAAAGAATCGGACCAACTGTCACTCCTTTGGTAAAACACTTAATCATATTTATCACAGCATTGGCAGTATCTAAATTCGGCAACATAAATAAATTGGCACGGCCTTTTAATTTTGATCCAGGGAATGCTTTTCTTCTTAATTCTGGAATCAATGCAACATCAGCTTCCATTTCTCCTTCAATTTCTAAATCTGGAGCTATCTCATGTAATATTTTTAAGGCCTCGCGCATTTTGTCAGGGCTTTCACCTTCACGTGAACCGAAGCTTGAGTATGAAATTAAAGCAATGCGTGGTTTTTTCCCAAAAGCTTTTAATTTCTCAGCTGCCAAAATAGCAGTATCAGCAATTTCTTGCGCACTTGGATTTGGATTGACATATGTATCACAGAAGAAGAAGTTGCCGTATTCTGTGGATATACCACTCATTGTTGCGTGTTTTGTAACGCCTTCTTGTTTGCCAATTATCTCACTTACGTGGTTTAAAACTTTAGGAAACCTTCCAGATAAACCAGCAAGCATGGCATCTGCTTCTCCGCGTTTAACCATTAATGCAGCAATTACTGATGTGCGTGTACGCACAATGGCCTTGGCAATTTCTGGTGTCACACCGTCTCTTTGCATTAAAGAATGGTAAAGCTGCCAATAATCTTTGTATCTTGAGTCTTTGGCTGGATTGACTAATTCAAAGTCTTTTCCTATCGTTAAATCAATGCCAATATCCTTAATTCTTGTTTCGACAACCTCAGGGCGGCCAATCAAAATTGGTTTAGCTAATTTGTCATCAATGGCTGTTCTTACTGCGCGAAGTACCCTCTCATCTTCACCTTCAGCATAAACCACTGTTTTCGGATTACTTCTAGCTTTATCAAAAATAGGTTTCATCATCAAACCGCTTTTGAATACAAAGTAGCTTAATCTGTCTTTGTATTCTTGCATGTCTTTAATGGGCCGAGTGGCAACACCTGAATCCATTGCAGCTTGAGCAACAGCTGGTGCCACATACAATAATATACGTGGGTCAAATGGTTGTGGAATTAAATATTCTCTACCAAATCCCTTTGCTTCGCCTTCGAATGCTTCAGCACCTACATCTGATGATTCCTTTTGTGCCAGTTCTGCTAAAGCATAAACACAGGCTTTTTTCATTTCATCGTTTATGACTTGAGCACCAACATCTAAAGTGCCTCGGAATATGTAGGGAAAACACAATACATTGTTAACTTGGTTTGGAAAATCTGAACGTCCAGTGGCAATGATGGCATCAGGTCTGGCCTTCAGAGCAACATCTGGCATTATTTCTGGGGTTGGATTGGCCAATGCTAAAATAATCGGATCTTTGGCCATGGGCATGATCATTTCAGGAGTCAGAGCACCCGCAATTGAAACACCTAAAAACATGTCAGCACCGATCAAGGCTTCTGCCATGGTTTGTTGTTTGACACCAGCAGCATATTTTTCTTTTTTAGAGCCGGCAGGAATGCCTTCACGGCCTTCATAAATCACGCCTTTGGAATCACACACATAAATGTTATTGATATTAACTCCCAAATCAACCAATAAATCTAAACACGCCATGCCAGCAGCACCAGCACCTGATGTGACTAATTTAACTTGTCCAATGTCTTTACCAATAATCTTTAAGGCATTGATAACCGCGGTTGCAGTAATGATGGCTGTGCCGTGTTGGTCATCATGAAAAACAGGAATGCTTAAGCGATTTTTAAGTTTTTCTTCAACATAAAAACATTCAGGTGATTTAATGTCTTCAAGGTTAATACCGCCAAATGTTGGTTCAAGAGAGGCAATAATTTCAATTAATTTATCAGGGTCATTTTCATTGATTTCAATATCAAATACGTCAACACCGGCAAATTTTTTGAATAAGACGGCTTTGCCTTCCATCACAGGCTTAGAAGCCAAAGGTCCAATATCACCTAATCCTAAAACGGCGGTTCCATTGGTGATAACAGCAACAAGGTTTGCCCTGGCTGTATATAAAGCTGCCGTGCTTGGTTCTCTTTCAATTTCTAGGCATGGTGCAGCCACACCTGGTGAATAGGCCAATGCCAAATCTTTTGCTGTTGTAAGGGCTTTGGTAGCAACCACTTTGATTTTTCCCGGTGGAAATTCATTGTGGTACTCTAAAGCCGCTTTTTTTATGTCTTCTCTTAAACTCATGGTTGTCCCCCGTTGAGTTATTATACATGAGTATTAACTCATGTTTTTGGACAGAGTATTTTAATGCATTTGAAGCCAATTCTCTATGAGAAACGGTAAATAATGTTTTGAAATGAAAGAAGTGATTGGAATAGAGTCTAATGCTAATCAAAAATATAGTTGATAACAATGGAATTTAAGATTGCTTTTGTATCCAAAATCCAAATTCGCCATTGTTTTCATTGTGATAAATTATTTTATGACCAAATCGAGCACACCACACTTCTAGATCTAAATCTGTGTGAGGATCAGTGGCTTCTATTAGCAATACTTTACCCGTTGCCAATTGTTTTAACGCATGTTTGGCTAACAATAAGGGTTGTGGGCATTTTAGGCCTTTGGCATCGACAAAAATGTCATAATCTATATTCATGGGCGGATTATATCATGATAAAATGCCGGTCATGAAATTACAAAAGCAACAAAAGATACATATTCTTGGTATTTGTGGCACGTTTATGGGTGGTCTAGCGGCGCTTGCACGTTCCTTAGGATATCAGGTCAGCGGTTCAGATAAAAACGTATATCCACCGATGAGTACACAATTGGAAAACTTAGACATAACCATGCACCAAGGATATGATGACTCTGTGTTAAATCAAATCTATGATGAGGTTGTTGTCGGCAATGTTATGACCCGTGGAATGCCTGTTATTGAGTCGTTATTAAACAGTCAGCAGTATTTTTCATCTGGGCCACAATGGTTGGGAGATCATTTATTGCGCCAAAAAAAGGTATTTGCTGTTGCTGGAACACATGGAAAAACCACAACCTCAAGTATGCTGGCGTGGATATTAGAAGACAACAATCAAAATCCAGGGTTTTTGATAGGCGGAGTAGCAGAAGATTTTGGAATTTCTGCAAGAAACACGGATGCTGATGCCTTTGTCATTGAAGCCGACGAATATGATTCGGCGTTTTTTGATAAGCGGTCAAAATTTGTGCATTACCATGCCGATGTGGCAATATTGAATAATCTAGAATACGACCATGCGGATATTTTCCCTAATTTAGACGCCATAAAAACCCAATTTCATCATTTTGTTCGAACCATTCCTAATAATGGCTGTATCATCATAAATAATGAAGATAAGAATCTAAAAGAAGTTATTGATATGGGATATTGGTCGAAAATGGTTACATTTGGTAGCAATGATTTGGCTGATGTTTGGGCACATGCAAAGCAATTGGATTGTTCAGAGTTTGAAATATTTAACTCTGATGATACAGCTGTTGTTAAATGGAATCTTTCTGGTAAACACAATATGTTAAATGGCATTGCTGCAATGGCCGCAGCAAGAGAGCAAGGCGTTAGTTTGAAAAATTCTGCCGCATCATTAGAAAAATTTAAAGGCATAAAACGCCGCATGGAATTTATTGGAGAAGCTCAAGGTATAAAAATATTTGATGATTTTGCCCATCATCCAACTGCCATTGCAACTACCATCGAAGGTGTAAAACAAAGCATTGGCGATAGACAATTGGTAGCTGTTTTTGAACCCCGAAGCAATTCAATGCGTGCTGGAGCTCATGCTCATGCCTTACCTGGTTCATTAACAAAGGCTGATTGTGCCATCGTTATGAATTATCCAGAACTAAAATGGCAAGAAGGCATGGTTGAAAAAATTGCAGAAGCTGGGATTAAACAAGTGGCATCTGTTGAAGGATTATTGAGCTTGTTAAAAGACAAGTGTGAGAAAGATGCACATGTAATCTTTATGAGTAATGGCAGTTTTGATAATGCTCCCAGAAGGTTTTTAGATCTACTAAAATGTTAGTGGCATTCAACAAACCTTACCGGGTACTGAGTCAGTTCACCGATGAAGAAGGGCGAAAAACATTGGCTGATTATATTAAAATTAAGAAAATCTATTCTATCGGACGCCTTGATTTTGATAGTGAAGGATTGATGTTATTGACAGATGATGGAAAATTAAAACACAAATTAGCCAATCCAAAACACAAAGTTGATAAAGTGTATTTGGTTCAGGTTGAAGGCATTGCAAAAAAGCCTGCCCTTGATCTTTTAAGAAATGGAATCACCTTAAAAGATGGTAAAGCCAAGGCTGTTCAAGTAAAAATGCGATTAAAGAAACCTGGGTTTGTATGGAAACGTGAACCACCCATTCGCCAAAGGAAAAATTCACCCACGTCATGGATTGAAATCACCATCAATGAAGGGCGAAATCGACAAGTACGTAGAATGATGGCACATGTTGGGTTGCCTGTGCTTAGATTGATTCGATTAAGTATTGGTGATTACAAATTAAATAATTTAGCATTGGGTGCCCACGCCGTTTTGTGAGGAAAATAATTCACATCGATATGGATTGTTTTTATGCGGCAGTAGAAACCCGTGAAAATCCCGAATTAAAAGGATTGCCAATTGCCGTAGGTGGAAAACCTGAAACCCGTGGAGTAGTAGCAGCCTGTAATTATGAAGCGCGTGCCTTCGGTGTTCATTCAGCCATGCCAATGAGTCAAGCTGTAAAGAAATGCCCACAGTTGATTATGTTGGGTGTAAATATGACATTGTATCGACAAGTATCAAAAAAAATTCAAGCCATCTTTAAGCAATACACACCGCTGGTGCAGCCACTTTCGTTGGATGAGGCTTTTCTTGATGTCAGTGATTGTAAACAGTGTAAGGGTTCTGCAACACTTATTGCCAAAAAAATCAGAAAGCAGATTATGGATGAACATAATTTAGCTGCATCAGCAGGCATTGCTCCGAATAAATTTTTAGCAAAAATTGCCAGTGATTGGAATAAACCCAATGGTCAGTTTGTTATTACTCCAGAACAAATACACGCTTTTGTAATAGATTTACCAGTAAAGAAGATTTTTGGAGTTGGCAAAGTAACCAATCAAAAAATGCAAAAATTAGGGATAAAAACCTGTGCAGATTTACAACAATTGAGCCAAGTTCAATTGCACGATAAATTTGGTAAATTTGGTGATCAACTTTTTAATCTCTCCAGAGGCATTGATGACCGTCCAGTTAATGTTAATAGTATAAGAAAGTCTTTGAGTGTTGAAGATACTTTTATAAAAGACAAAAAAGATTTACCAGCGTGCCTAGATGAAATAGAAAGACTGTATGAATCTTTGATAATTCGGCTGGCAAAGAGTCAAAAAAAGAAAAAACTTCCCATCAAAGCCTTATATGTAAAATTGCGTTTTGATAATTTCAATACCACTACAGCACAAAATAGAGCATCAGATGTAGAAATCGGAAAATACAAACAACTAATTATGACAGCTTGGAGCAGGGGCAAAAGACCCGTGAGGTTAATAGGTTTAGGCATACAGTTTGATGACAAAGATGCTATGATACAATTGGATTTACCTATATAAAATATTATGAAAAAAATAATCACTACATTGATGTTACTAACATCACAAAGTTTTGCAGCCTTACCACCAGAATATCAAAATGAGAAAGACTTGAAAGTGATGATTGATTTTACTTTAAAGCACTCAAAAGTTATTTCAAATTTAAAGAAAATAGACCTTGAATCAAAGACAATTTTTTTTGATGCCGATTGTTATGCGGTGTTTGGTAGAAAGCACAGCAAAAAACCAGAAGGCTGGGTTGGACCTGCAGATCCTTTAGAATTTAAAAAATCTAATTGTGAAATTGATTATCCTGAATAATTTAATGGCGTTTCTGTTAAACTCTCTGTTTTTTGAATAAAACTACATATCAATTGTGAAATTAATAATTAAATCTTTATTTGTTTTGGGTCTTATAACAATGTCAGCTTGTCAGGTTCTTCCTGAAAGAAAAGACGAACCTGCAGATGTTAGAGATGCCACAATAGATGCAAAAATAAACCCAAAGGACCAGCAAGAATCCGTGCTTGAAACAGTACCATTAATGAACAATGCAATTTTAACCCTCTACAATAATGCCAATGAACTATATAAAGCCAATCAATTCAATCAAGCCATTGCAAGCCTAGAAAGGGCTTATGAAATTCAACCTAATGTAGGAAAAATTACTCAGTTATTAGCAGAAATTCAGTTACATAAGGGCGATTTTAAACAAGCCCATTACTGGGCAACCATTGCAACAAACAATGGACCTGCAAAGGGCAGTTCATGTGAAAAATCTTGGAGAATACTAGCTGTAACATCAGAGAAATTGGGATATGTATCCCAACAAACCCAGGCATTAGAATCACAACACAATTGCTTGGTTAAAGCACAAAACAGGTATTAAAATGTCTGTTATTGATATTCTTGGTGCAGATGGTGTATTTAATAAGAAATTGGATGGTTTTAAAGTGCGTGACGTCCAGTTATTATTGGCCGAAACAATCATTGAAACAATTGATTCTAGCGGAACATTAATAGCAGAAGCTGGAACAGGGACAGGAAAAACATTTGCATATCTAGTACCAGCAATTCTAAAAAATAAAAAAACCATCGTTTCAACGGGTACAAAAAACTTACAAGAACAATTGTTTTATAGAGACTTACCAAAAGTCTTGGAAATAATGGGATTAAAGCCAAAAATCAGATTATTGAAAGGCCGATCTAATTATCTCTGCCACCACCGCATGTACAATGCCTTGCATTCTCGAATTGCGCATAATCCTGATTTTGCTCTACCATTACAGTTAATAGAAAAATGGTCTCATTTGACAAATGTTGGAGACAAAGCAGAGCTAGAAGAAGTGCCTGAAAATGATTTAATTTGGAGACATGTTACGTCATCAGCAGAAAATTGCCTGGGTTCAGAATGTCCTAGTTTTACTGATTGTTTGGTTAATAAAGCCCGCAGAAAGGCGATGAATGCAGATATTTTGGTTGTTAATCACCATTTGTTATTTGCCGATATGGCTTTAAAGCAAGATGGATTTGGTGAGTTATTACCAGAAGCAGAAGTGATTATTTTAGACGAAGCGCACCAAGTACCAGAAATAGCCTCGCGATTTTTTAGCCAATCTTTTTCATCCTACCAATGTCAAGATTTGCTCAATGACACCGCCAAAGAAGCGGGGGAAGTAACCGGTGCTTTTGCAGCGATAACAAAACAGCATGAACATGTTGAACAATCCCTAAGAGACCTTTACTTACAATTTTCAGATGTACCAGAATCAGATACAATTGTGAAATTGTTAGAGCGTAAAGCCAATCGAGAGCATGTTGAACTGTTAATGCAGGCCTTAGTCGATTTGGCAGAATCTTTGAAACCATTGGCCACACAATCTAAAGGTTTGGAATCTTGTTTTATTAGATGTGAAGGGCTGATAGCCTTTTTAGAAGATGTACTTAAGAAAATGAAGCCAGAGTTTATATATTGGTATGAAAACCGCAATAAGTTTTTTATTTTCCATAAAACTCCGATTGATATATCTGATCCTCTCACAAAATTTAGATCAGAAAACCAAGCGGCTTGGATTATGACTTCAGCAACCTTGGCTGTAAATAAATCATTTTCACATTATCAGGCAGAAACCGGATTTATAGACAGTGAAACATTGTTGTTAGACAGTCCATTTGATTATGAAAACAACGCCATGATTTATGTGCCCAAAGATGTGCCAGATGCCAATGATTTCAGTTTTAATAGAGAAATATGTGAGCATGTTTTGCCATTAATTGAGCAGACAAAAGGCGGTGTATTTTTCTTATTTACCAGCCACAAAGCTTTGAATGCAGCAGCACAATTTTTTCAAGAAAAATCAGATAAACCATTATTTATACAGGGCCAAGGTTCTCGCCATAAAATATTAGCTGATTTTCGAGAATCTGGTAATGGTTTATTGTTAGGCGCTGCCAGTTTTTGGGAAGGCGTTGATGTGGCTGGTGATAATTTATCCTGTGTTATTATTGATAAATTGCCCTTTGCACATCCTGATGATCCAGTTTTGCAGGCACGCATTAATAAAATTGTAGAAAATGGTGGCAATTCATTTTTTGATTACCAATTACCCAAAGCCATTATTGCTTTAAAACAGGGTGTTGGTCGTTTGATTCGTTCGGAACAAGATAAAGGCATATTAATAATATGTGACAAAAGAATAATGACCAAAGGCTATGGCAGGCAATTTATTAACAGCTTACCAAACATGAAAAAAACCAGTCACAAAGACAAAATATTTGCCTCATTTGCAAAGATATAACACTCCACCCACAATACTAAAAGATTTATCCCTTGCATTTACAAAGTTGATAATGGTACATTAGTGAAAAATAATTTAGCACCTTCTAATATAATAATTTATTATTAACACAATCAGTTTATGAGGTAGATATGAACAAATCTTGGGGCTGGCTTAAAAGCGGCATAATTTTAGGCATGAGTTTTCTAATTGCCGTAGCTTTGGTTAAGCCAATTGGGGTTTCGACCCAGTATGTCATTGCTGATTGTTATATCTTTTGTCAATTAAAACCCGAATTGGCTCAAGTTGATACAAGCCCTGATGGCAAGACAAGCTATTCAAGCTCAAATGCCTATTTAGATAAAAGCAATGGAAAATATGTTAAGAGTTCGCTCAACTTAGCTAACTATGGCTTTGTTTTTGTAATGTCTATGTTTGCTGGAGGCTTTTTGGCATCAAAACTAGGTGGTCCCAAAGTAGACAAGGAGGAATCATGGGTTCCTTATGTTTGGCAAGAAAACATAGGATCATCTGGCATGAAGCGTATGATTGGGGCTTTTGTTTCTGGATTTTTTATATTATTTGGAGCCAGGTTAGCAGGCGGTTGTACATCAGGTCACATGATGAGTGGCATGATGCAGACATCATTAAGTGGCTATTTATTCGCAGCTGGTGTTTTTGTCATTGCCGTTCCATTGGCCATTATTATCTTTAAGAGATAGGGAGAATATTATGAATCAATTAATACTGGCTGTTCTTATTGGTGGATCTTTTGGGTTTATCTTACATAAAGTGGGTGCTACTAACCCAACGAAGATTATTGGATTTTTACGTTTAACTGATTTACATTTGGCTAAAGTTATTTTATTTGCCATAGGTTTTTCAAGTTTGTTGTTATTTATCCTTATGTACTTTAATGTCATCCCTACATCGCATATCAGTGTCAAATCTTCGTATATGGGCGTGATTGTTGGTGGAGCTATTTTTGGTATTGGTTTTGGTTTGGGCGGTTATTGTCCTGGAACAACACTAGCGGCACTTGGTGCTGGCCGAAAGGATTCAATATTTATGATTTTAGGTGGATTAATTGGTGCATGGGTCTATGTAATGGCTTATGGTTGGCTTACAGAGACAATGCCTTGGTTATACGATGCCATTGCAGGTGGGAAAGTGTCATTGGCTCAAACTGGAAATGAAAGTTATCCAGCCTTAATAAATGAAATTTCTGGATTGTTGGTCGCAGGTGTTATTGCCTTATTATTTATGGGTGGTGCCACAATTTTGCCAAATAAATTACGGAAAATATAAGTACTAACTCTTAACGTTTAAACAGCTTGAACAAGTCTTCTGTCCACATACGAGGATAGTAAAAGTAAACCACTATGTTAGATTTGATGTTATAACCTGTCTCTTATACACATCTGACGCTGCCGACGATCTACTCTGTGTAG
>CAJXVJ010000026.1 GCA_913061105.1 uncultured Alcanivoracaceae bacterium
CACAGAGTAGATCGTCGGCAGCGTCAGATGTGTATAAGAGACAGGTATTAATTGTCATATTAATGACAAATATTACTACGGCCTCTCCAATAATAAATATTGAAAATTTCACTAAACTGCCAGCATCTAGAGATGCTCAAATATCACCAGATGGTAAGCATTTATCTATCATCATGCGAAAAAAAAATGAAGATTTGTTGGCTGTTCTAGATAGAAAAACCATGAAACCAAAAGGTGTTTTTAAGGTTCAGGGTTATAGAAAATCTGTTGGGAAAGTTTACTGGATAAATAACAAAAGACTGGTTTATACAGTGACAGAAAGTTCTATATGGAATAAGACTCAGATTGAAAATGGCGAATTAATTGGAGTCAATGTTGATGGATCAAAGCACAAGGTTATATTTGGTTATAACTCAGGCCAAGGCCAAACAGGTTCGCGCTTAAATAACCAAAAAGCAGAAAACGGCAATCAAGAAATAATTGATCTAATGAAAGGTGATGACAAACACATACTCATAGCTTTTTATCCATGGTTGCTTGATGGAAATGTATGGAGATCAAACCCTGATGTCATGCCTATACTCTATAAACTTAATGTTTTTACCGGTAATAAACGCAAGGTTGGTAACCTTCCTGTGCCTTTTGCTGATGCAATAGTGGATAATAATGGGGAAGTAAGATTCGCCAGTGGCAGGGATAAACAAGGCAACAACATTGTTTTTCATCGTGAAACAGGAAAGGACAAATGGCAAGAGTTGAAATTAGAAAATTTTGAAGGAAGGTATATTTCACCCCTGAGTTTTTCAAAGGACAATGAAAACATTTATTTATCAGCCAATGTAGGTGACGGAACAAGAGCACTATACAATTATAATATTAAATTGCAAACAACCAAAAAGCTTTTCCATGATGAACAAGTTGATATGACGCTTTTCATTCGAGATTTTTCAGACAAGCGCATAGTGGCTGTTGGCACAGATCTTGATTTGCCGAATTATTTTTATTTGGATAAGAAAGACTTTAAGTCTGATCTTCATATGAAGCTATTACAATCCTTTAGAGACAGTGACATCATGATTTCCAGTACAACAGATGACGAAAGCCTTGCAGTTGTCTATGTGTATTCAGATAAAAACCCAGGCGATTATTATCTATTTGAAACCAAACAATTAACAGCACAACTGTTGGTCAGTAAGCACCCACAAATTGATCCAAAAAATATGGCAACTGCAGAAAGCTTTAATTTTAAAGCCCGTGATGGCAAAACCATTAATGCATACATAACTAAACCCTTGAACCAAAAAGGCAAACTTCCATTGGTGGTTTTGCCTCACGGTGGTCCGCATGGAGTTAGAGACTATTGGGGTTATGATTGGGAAGTGCAGTTGTTAGCCAACAGAGGGTACGCAGTATTGCAAGTCAATTTTAGAGGCTCTGGTGGGTTTGGCACCAGCTTCGAAATTGATGGTTACGGAAACTGGGGATCATCCATGCAAGATGATTTAACCGATGCAACCCTAGATCTGATTAATAAGGGCATTGTAGATTCGAAACGTATCTGTATTTATGGTGCCAGTTATGGAGGTTACGCTGCATTAACCGGTGCATTTAAAGAACCAGATTTGTATAAATGTGCCATTGGATCAATGGGCGTGTACAGTTTACCCATGATGTTTGAAAAAGGAGACATGCCGAAAAGAGAAAGCGGTATGAATTACTTGAAAAAAGTTTTAGGGGAAGACGTAGCTGTACAAAAACAACGTTCTCCAGTATTTAATGCGGATAAAATCAAAGCCAATGTTTTACTCATACATGGTGCCAAAGACGAACGCGTTCCTATCGAACAAGCAGAATTGTTAAAGCAGGCCTTTGATCAAATTGGCAAAAAATACCAGTGGCTCAAACTCAGTGATGAAGCTCATGGCTATTATGATGAAGAAAATAGAAAAGTTATTTATACAAAAATTTTGAAATTTCTTGATAATAATATTGGCCCAAAATCCAAATAACAGATCTTTGATATAAATCCAAATTGTGGGTGTTGATAATACAATCAGGGAATTAAAATGAAACCAAAAGTTGGGATACTATTTTTAGTTTTAGCAGCGTTAATTTCGACAGGAACTGCTATAGCACATCTATCTTGCCTCTATTTTGGTCCTGAGTGCTATGCGGTACAAATGGCGCCAACATTTCTTGTAGAATCTGCAAAAAACGGAACATATTTGGCCCCTGTACTCAATATATTTGTATCAACAATTTTCCTGATATGGGGCATTTATGCTTTATCAGCGGCAAGAATAATACGTAAGCTACCATTAATGAAATTGGCAATTTATGCCATAGCAACAGTTTGTATAATCCGCGGTATCCTTCCTCTGCAATTATGGCTACGTTTCCCTGAAAGAGTAAATGATGTTGCAATTATTGTGGGTATCATCTGGTTGATGACAGGTTTATTTTATTTGATTGGGAATATAATGCGTAAAAAGCAATCAACCAATTAGTCGATGCATAGTCAAGTATTGGCCATCTTTAATGTGAACACTATTTTAAAATTGAGTTGATAACCTTAACAATAAATAGTAAATATTGGTTTATTAATGGTATTGGTATGACTTATAATTTAATCGAGCCCTATTGAAGAATCAAATGAAAACCCTGAAATTATTTTTATTGACCCTAAGTTTTACCGTAATGTCGGAGGATTTTCACATAATTGATAGTGCTAAATCAGCCATTGGTCACAATGCCGTAGTCGGTGAATTTATCAATAAAGAATCAAAATCAACCTATATCAATATCATTTTTGGCAATTATCAATGCAATAAAGAGATTTTGCGTCTGGATAAATTAGATCTTAACATAAAGGTTGTTTGGGAAAACGAATCTGTATTGGCTGTAAATATTCCCAAGAGCATAAATTACACCTTATCAAAACACCAACAAGCATTCACCTGTGGCAACCAATCAATTCAGGTAAAAATTAATAACTAGCCCATTAGTTAAAAAACAGGATTAATCATGAAAATTGAAGAATTAGCATTAGATCATTCAGAAGAAATAGTTTCACTAATGAACCAGACGAACCCAGATTTTTCTATCAAAGACTTAAATACACGAATTGTTGAAATGTTTAATTATCCAAACTATATTTGTTTTGGTGTATTTGTTAACTCAAATCTTGTTGCCATGACTGGGGGCTGGTTAACAACACGGCTTTATTCTGGCAAGCAATTGGAACTTGACAATGTGGCTGTTAGTGAAGGGTACCGATCGAGTGGTTATGGTTCTATGTTATTGGCACACATCGAGGCATGGGCGATAAAGGAAAATTGCCTAACGATTGAGCTCAATGCCTATGTTTCTAGCCCAAGGGCACACAAGTTTTATTACAACCAAGGTTACAATATTTTAGGTTTTCACTTCCAAAAAAAGATCATTTCATAAAAAATCAATATTTGACAATTAATAAAAAAGGGCAGAAAAACCTGCCCTTTGCTTATGTTGTGAAACTAAGTGCTTAAGCTGCTTTAATCTTGGTAATCTTTGCTGATTTTTTTGCAGTTCGATCAAAAGCATCAAACGGGAAATCATCAACAGCGATGACTTCTGCTACTTCAGCCCTAACAATGGTTAATTTTTCTAATTCACTGTCATTAATGATGTCTTTTTCCAAAGCTTGTTGTAATTGATCTACAGGAGCAATGGCTGTGATTTCACCGGCTTTTAGGGCTTTTAAGATGCGGCGTTCTAATGGTTCTGCATCGATGACCTTCTTCAATGTTTCATTCATTTGAATAACCACATTGTGTTCAGTGTTATCTTTATCTATGCCATCAGTTAAACGCGCCCTGGTTTCATTTGGGTTAAGTATCAAACTGGCAGCTTTGTGACCCAACCTGTCACCAGCAGGCAATTCGTGTGTACCTAACGGCAACACCAATCTGCGTAAAACAAATCCAACTACTTTATTTGGGAAGTTATAAGTCAACAATTTAAATGCTTGTTCAATCTTGTAAAAATGCTGATGCAGTGCATAAGCCACAATAGATTGATCAGCTGAGTTTGATCCTTGATCGCGGTAACGTTTTAATACGGCTGAAGCCATGTATAAATGACTCAACACATCACCCAAACGTGCCGATGTTTTTTCTTTGCGTTTTAATGCACCACCCAAAGTGAGCATAGATACATCAGCAGCTAAACCAAAGGCAGCACTGTAACGTGTGATTTTTGCATAAAACTTTTTGCTAAATTTATCGTGTGGTTTTTTCTCTAAACGCCACAAGCCTAATCCCATAAAGAACGAACGAACAGCATTACTGAAACTGTAACCCATGTGATTAAATAATAGCTTATCAAATTGCTTGAGGCTTTCATCTTTGTCTTCTAAATTGGCGGCTTCCATTTCTTTTAAAACATAAGGATGACAGCGGATGGCACCCTGACCAAAGATTATCATAGAACGTGTCAATATATTGGCACCTTCAACGGTAATCCAAATAGGTAAACCTTGCCAAGCTTTGCCCAAATAATTTTTTGGTCCCATTATAATGCCTTTACCGCCATGTATATCCATGGCGTGAGAAATTATGGTTCTTGACATGTCGGTTGCATGCATTTTTGCAATAGCCGATGGAACAGCTGGAATTTCACCTTGATCGACCGCTAAGGCTGTCATTGTTGATGTGGCTGCACTGGTATAAGTAAGTCCAGCCATTTCTGACAAGGCTTCTTCTATGCCTTCAAATCGACCAATAGGCATATTGAACTGTTTACGAATTCTGGCATAAGCACCGGTTGCAAATAAAACAGTTTTTGCACCGCCTGTTGAACAGGATGGCAATGATATGGCTCGCCCAACAGACAAACATTCGACCAACATCATCCAACCTTGGCCTATCATTTTTTCACCACCAATAAGGTAATCCATGGGTATAAACACATCCTTCCCACGAATAGGTCCATTCATAAACATAACATCTAATGGGTTATGCCTTCTACCAATATCCAAGCCTTTGGTTTCGCGAGGTATTAACGCCAAGGTAATACCCAAGTGCTTTTTGTCTCCAATCAAGCCATCAGGATCTGACATTTGAAAGGCCAATCCTACAACTGTAGCAACTGGTGCCAGAGTAATGTAACGTTTATCAAAATTTAATAAAATACCTAACTGTTCTTTGCCTTCAAACTTGCGTTTACAAACAACACCTGTATCTGGAATCGATGTGGCATCAGAACCTGCAGTTGGTCCAGTTAATCCAAAACATGGAATATCCTTTCCTGCAGCAAGTCTGGGTAAATAATGATTTTTTTGATCATCCGTACCATATTTATGTAATAATTCAGCAGGACCCAATGAGTTTGGAACCGCTACTGTTGATGCAACAGTGACACTGCGAGAAGCCAATTTTTGTAATACCATTGAATGACCAAGAGCAGAAAAACCCAGTCCTCCATATTTTTTACTGATAATCATGCCAATGAAACCATTGTCACGAATAAACTGCCAAACATTTTCAGGCATATCACCTTTAATGTGATTGATTTCATATTCATCAATCATGGAACACAATTCAGCAACGGGTCCATCTATAAAATTTTGTTCATCTGTGCTTAATTGTGGAGCAGGAATCTCGAGCAGTTTTTTGAAATTTGGTTTACCACTAAACAGTTCACCATCCCAGCTCACAGTACCTGATTCTAAAGCAATACGCTCGGTTTCAGATAGTTTGGGTAATGCTTTTTTGTAAAACCCTAAAAAGGGGGTTGTAATTAATTGTTGTCTGATTGATTTGATGTTAAGCACAACTGCCATTGCTACAAACAGCAACCATACTAAGCCAACAGCAAACCAGCCAGTGGTGTTGTAAGCTGTGACAAAGGCCATACTGAGGGCAGTCACGACTGTCCATATTTTTAAATTTGTTTTTAGATACGAGCATACAAAGGATGCTGCTAAAAATGTGCCAAATAAGACTAAAAAATTCATCATCGGTCTCCTAATATTAATACCATACGCTACAGTATGGGGCTTGTTTTATTAAATGTCAATACGGTAGCGTATGGATAAGACCAAAAAACACAGGTTTTTCTTTCATTCATACCAATTATCGTGTTTAATAAGATTCATATGAGTGAAACTGCCAAGAAAAAACTGTTAACTGCCATCGATTGGCAAGAAGCCGCATTAAACGTCATTGCTCACAATGGAGTAGCGGGTGTAGCAGTAGAACCATTGGCACGAGAATTGGGTGTAACCAAAGGCAGTTTTTATTGGCATTTTAGCAACCGCATGGATTTAGTCAAGCAAGCACTTGACCGATGGCGTAGTAAAGACGATAAACTTGTAAAAGAAAAAATATTACCTATTAAAAATCCGCAAAAACGCCTATTAGCCTGGTTTAAACTCAGTGCGGAACCTTTCCAAACCCATTTGATTTACAGTACATTGTTGGCAGATCGTTCACATGCAATCATATCTAAAATATTAAAGGAAGTGACCCTAGAAAGGCTGGCCTATCTACAAGATTCTTATAAAGAAATGGGCTATGGTAATAAACAAGCCAAGTCACAGTCTCTGCTTGCTTATTCGGTTTATGTGGGTTTTTTGCACATGTCAAAAACGTTATATGGCTCATTACCCGACAGCCATGAAGCAGAAGAATATGCACAATTTGTAGCAAAACAACTCATTCCACATTCATAAGAACTGTTATTTAACTTCTAAACTTTTCCAATAAAACCATTTATCAGCGTCCATTAAATGAAACGCACTTGGGAGCTCGCTTTTCTCTAATCGGATAAAACCATTTTTTTCATAAAAGCGGTGGGCCGAATAATAATGCGGCACAGTGCCAAGAAAAACTTGTTTTATGTTCCTATCAACACACCATTCTAAAGCCATGTCCAATAAACTTTGACCAATATTATACGGTTGTCCTCGAAATCCTTGCTTGACAAACATTTTTCTTAATCCTACTTGGTGATTACCAATATCCGTTAATGACACTGTTCCTAATACTTGGTTTTCAGATAAAGCAATCCAGAAGTTACCATTGCCCCATTGATAGAAATTTGCTATGTCTTTTAGATCTGGTTGATCAGCTGCCGTTATTTTTACACCAAATTCACCGCTCTGAATACCAACTATCAGTTCTATGACCTGTTGTTCGTAAATTTTAGTAAATGGAACAATAGGATATTTACAAGAAAATTTCACAGGATTAATTTGAGTCGTTGTCTTCGATAACCTGTATAAAGGTTTCATCAGGTTTGACCATTCCCATTTCAGATCGGGCACGTTCTTCTATGGCTTCTAATCCTTGTTTGAGGTCTAAAACTTCGGCTTCTAATTGTTCGTTTCTTGCTTGTAATTGTTGGTTTTTTTCTAATTGTTTTTCATACAAGTATTGTTTTTCTTTTAAATCATTGGCGCCACCAGAACCAAACCAATGCGTCCACAGCATGATAATAAGTAAAAACAACAAGACTCCATTGACAATTTTCATGGTTACAATGATACAATAGTTAAAACAAAATTTAATTTTAAGCGATACAGACCGAATGTGTTACATTATTCTTTGGATTTCGTTAATTATACATAGCGCCTGACCGAGAAAGGAATCGTAGCGAGGAAAAGTCTGGTTTGAGGCAAAATATTTCAATATTTGAGGAGAATAGCAGGCTATTTGAAGAGAATAATGAAAAATTTTGGCCAAATTCAGCTTTTCCGCAGTAGATTACTTCGTTCTCGGTCAGGCACTACATAGCAATAAACATTATTTTAGGGGTATTTATGATTGAAGTGAAACAACTCAGCAAAATGTTTGGAACGACGCTGGCTGTTGACAATATCGATTTTACCGCCAATTCAGGCGAAATATTTGGTTTATTGGGCCCAAATGGCGCAGGAAAATCAACCACTATTAATTGCATCAGTGGTTTGACCAATGCCACAGAAGGCTCAGTTGAAATCAATGGGTTTAACATCTCGTCTGATGGTGTTAAAGCCAAACAATCATTGGGTCTAGTGCCTCAAGAATTGGCCTTGTATGAAGATTTGTCGGCCCATGAAAATTTATTGTTTTGGGGGTCAGCCTATGGATTGGGTGGTGAAGAGTTAGAACAACGCATACAACAAGTTTTGCAAAATGTGGGATTAGAAAATCGCCAAAAGGAAGCCGTTAAACAGTTCAGTGGAGGCATGAAAAGGCGGTTGAATTTTGCCTGTGCAATTTTACATAAACCAGCAGCTCTTTTACTTGATGAGCCAACAGTGGGTGTTGATCCGCAATCAAGAGAGCACTTGTTAAGCGCCATCGAAGATTTGAAGAAGGCAGGCACATCGGTCATATATACGACACATTATATGGAAGAAGCAGAGCGCTTGTGTGATAAATTGGCCATAATTGATCAGGGGAAAATAATAGCATCTGGGACGGTAGATGATTTACGTGCACAAGTGGGTGAGCGAGATTTAATCACTTTAAAAGGCCATTTTAAAAATACCGGTGAAAGCTCACATTTTGATGAGTTAAATGCTGAAGTATTAGAATTTTCTGATGATGAAATTCGATTTTTAATAGCAGATGCTTCAAATAAATTAACCGATGTTTTAAGTATTGTTGAAAAGAATTTTGGGAAAGTAGCCCACGTGTCAATTCAACAAGCCAATTTGGAAAGTTTGTTTATAAAACTGACTGGACGTGCTTTAAGAGATGATGCATGAGTTTTACAAAAACAGTAGCCAGTAACTCAATCAAAAAGCTATTTTCAGAGAAATGGGCATTATTGATGTTTTTGGTTATTCCAATAATGATGGGCGGCCTGTTTTCATTAATTTCAGGATCAAGCGGTCAACCAAAGCCTGTCGGGACTTTGTTAATTACTGATAATGATGACAGCATCCTTTCAAGTTTATTGGTTGGTGGTTTTGGACAAGGGCCCATGGCAGAGATGTTTATCAGTAAGAATGTAACCACATCTGATGGCCAATTAATAATGGATGAAGGTGAAGCCAGTGTTTGGTTAGTTATAGAAAAGGGTTTTGCACTAAACTATTTAGATAAGAAACCCACAAACATTAAGTTGGTTAAAAACCCAAGTCAAAATATCTTGCCACAAATTGCTGAAACCGCGGTTAATTTAATGGCAGATGGCGGTCACTATATACAATTGTTGTTTGCCGATGAATTACAACAATTTAATAATTTAATCAGTGGAAACAATGTATCAGATGCGCAAATGGCATTAATGAGCGTTCAAATTAAACGCACCATCGACAATCTTGAAGGGCAATTATTCCCACCACAAATAAAAGCGGTAAAACAGAAGCCTGTTACTGATTCTGAAACACCGAAAAGCAGTAACAAACCTTTTATTTTTTATATGTTTCCAGGTATTCTGTTTATGTCTTTGTTGTTTTCATCACAAGGCATGGCATTAGAATTTTGGAGTGACAAAACCCAAGGTATCAGTCGCAGGTTAATTGCATCACCCTCTGGATTAAGTTCGTACCTCAATGGAAAATTAATTGCCAGTGTATTTGTATTCGTGTTAATCGCTGCAGTCATAGGAACTTTGGGATTAATGTTACTAAAGTTACCAATCAGCCAAATCTTAATCATCATCATGTGGCTGATGCTATCGGGCATGGTGTTGGTTAGTATGATGTTATTTGTCAGTTTATTAATGCCTTCACAAAAATCGGCATCTGTTGTTACATCTGCTATGGTTTTCCCATTAATGATGTTGGGTGGTAGTTTCTTTCCTTTTGAGGCCATGCCAAAATGGATGGTAGCAATAGGACAATATTTGCCAAACGGATATATGTTACAAAGTTTCAATCAATGGTTTGTTAACGATAACCCTCTTGAAATATTATTCGTCCCAGCCATTGTTGCATTGGTTTTTATTGTGGTGTTTTGGTTTGTGAACAGATCCTTACTACCAAAGTTTGCGAGGTCTTGATATGTTAAAAAATATACTGTTTATCGCAAAAAAAGACTTTCATTATTCATTGAAAGAAAAAACATTATTGTTATGGTTATTTATTATGCCTTTGGTGTTTTTTGGATTCATTGGTTCAACCACAGGTGGCTTAGCTGGAGGAAATTCAAACGAAGTGACAAATGTGGCTTTGTGGGAAAATAAACCGGGCGATGTTGAAAACATACCATTGGCCAAGCAAATTGTTTACCGTTTAAAACAAGAAAATTTGAATGTGGTGGTTTTTAATGAGGTGAATGATAAGGAAGAAAGAAAGTTTCATTTTGAAAACTATACCAGAAGACTGTGGTTGCCTGAAAACATGCAACAGAAGTTAGACAATAATGAGCAGATTGAAGTCGAATACGCCAGTAAAGCCAGTGGACTAACCCAAGATCGTGATCAGTTTTCAATTGAAAAAGCCTTGTACCAAACCTTAGGAGATATTTTAGTTGTAAAAAAATTAACCGAATCAAATGTTGAATTAACCTTTGATGATGTGAACAAATTGCAAAGAAACATCAATGTCGATATCCAATCAGCTGGAGAGAAACAAGAGATTCCATCAGGGTTTAATCAAGCTGTGCCAGGAATATTGGTTATGTTTATCATGATGATTGCCTTATCAAGTGGTTCACTGAGTTTGTTTCTTGAGCGTCAATCTGGAGTACTCAAACGTTTAGCTGCTACGCCATTAACTAACCGAGAAATTATCTTAGGTAAATGGTTGGGTAAATGGTTTATTACAATTCTTCAGTTACTATATGGCATGATCATGGGTTGGTTGTTGTTTAAGATTCATTGGGGCAACCATTTAATTGCCATTGTTATAATATTGCTGTTATGGGCAGCATTTAATTCTGCTTTAGCGGTTTTATTGGGCAGTTTTGCTAAATCAGAAGGTCAAGTCAGTGCAATTTCAACCATAGGTTCTTTATTACTAGCAGCATTAGGCGGCTGTTGGTGGCCAATTGAAATCACTCCCATGTGGATGCAAAATGTTGCAACATTTTTGCCTACTGGATGGATAATGGATATCTTACATAAATTGATGTATTTCGGAGGACAACTTCAAGACATTTCTATACAGGTCATCGCCCTGTTAATATTAACTATCATAGCAATGACAACAGCATTTAAAAAGTTTAAATACGCTTAATCTACACAGAGATACTTCTAATTGGTGTCTCTGTTGTTTAATCACATGATCCATTTGTAGTGCCGAAGCGCCATTCTTCAATATCTAAAACCACCCAAACTTTATCGTTATTTAAGTAACTGGCAATAACTGGCATACAATTGCCTTGTTGTGGAACAGGTCCATAGGCAACATTGACATTGGCTGTTTTGTTATCATCAACACGAACTTTGGCTTTCCAGCTAGTAATGGTGGTTGATGGTACACCTCGCCCTTGTACTTTTCTTGCTACTTTTTCTACAGAGAGAATTTTAGCCCATTGTTGTTTTTTATTAACAACCTCAACGTCCCATTTAAACAAATTGAGGAAAGACTTAGATAACATGGTAATTAATACCAGAGATAATAGAACAATGATAATTTTTTTTAACATGTGATAAA
This sequence comes from uncultured Alcanivoracaceae bacterium, assembly GCA_913061105.1. Classification (GTDB taxonomy): domain Bacteria; phylum Pseudomonadota; class Gammaproteobacteria; order Xanthomonadales; family Marinicellaceae; genus NORP309. The sequence goes on from CAJXVJ010000026.1 coordinate 11,573, forward strand.
GATAACATAATAATAACAAAAAGACACATTAGTTTAAAATTCACCTGATTTTTTTATGCTATACTTATGGGATTTTAACAATCAGTGAGTTATAAGAGTATGCGTTGGAAAGGACATAGGCAGAGCAGTAATGTAGAAGACAGACGAGGTAAAGGTGCTCGACTTGCTAGTGGTGGTGGAAAAATGAGTGTAGTGACTGTGGTCATTGTTATTGTTATTTCTGTTGTTACAGGCAAAAACCCCATCGAGTTATTTCAAATGGTGGGTGGATCAAATCAAGGAAGTTCTCCCAGTCAAAACTCAGCACCTGTTGCACAACGTTCAGCGGCTGAAAAGGAATTAGCAGAATTTGCTAAAACTATATTGGCCTCAACTGAGGATGCATGGCATGCTGAGTTTAAACGGAGAGGGTCAAATTATCCAGCAGCAGGAATGGTGATTTTTGAAGGCAATGTACAATCGGCCTGTGGGGTAAATTCAGAAAGAACAGGACCGTTTTATTGTCCGGGTGATAATAAAATGTATTTGGCATTAGGCTTCTTTAGACAGTTACAACAAATGGGTGCACCAGGTGATTTTGCACAAGCCTATGTGATTGCACATGAAGTAGGACACCACATGCAAAACATATTGGGTACTGAAAAGAAAATGCGTCAAATGCAAAGACAGGACCCTGCGAATAAAAACAAATATTTGGTGATGTTAGAATTGCAAGCTGATTGTTATGCAGGCGTATGGGCCAATTTGGCACAACAGCAAAAAAACTGGTTAGATGATGGAGATGTTGAAGAGGGACTACAAGCAGCAGCTTCAATTGGTGATGATACCTTGCAAAAAAACGCAGGAAGAAGGGTGGATGTAGAATCATTTACCCATGGATCATCACAACAAAGGGTAAAATGGTTGAGACAAGGCATGCGCACTGGTGATATCAGTCAATGTAATACCTTTGGTAATTAATCTTCTCAATCATTGAAATTTAGTGCCTTTAATTACATAAAGGCACTAAGTTATCGTTTAAAGTGACTTGCGCGCAAATACAATAATTTTCACATCTTCAGCACCTGCTTTTTTTAAGGTTTTTGCACATTCATTTAAGGTATTACCTGATGTCATCACATCATCAATTAATACAATGTGTTTATGGATTATCGGTTCATTAACAGCAAAGGCTTTGCTTACATTATTTGCCCTTTGGTTGAGCTTTAATTGTGCTTGCATTTGGGTGTTCTTAACCCGTTTTAGAGAATTAATCAATGGTCTATTGGTTAATTTTGCTAACTCCTTGGCCATTTCATAAGCCTGATTATAACCCCGAGATCGTAATCTAGAAATGTGTAAAGGTACCGGCATTAAACAATACTGGCTATTGATACCAGACAACAAGTCTTGCATTAGTTCAGCGAACAATGACGACATGAGAATGTTTTTACCAAATTTGAATGACTGTACCCATTGATCTACTGGAGATTGATAGACGCAGGCATATTTGGATTGGCTAAAGTGTGGTGGCTTTATCTGGCAATTTCCACAGATACTGTGATCTGCTTGAAGTTCAACGCCACACCTCAAACAATCAAACTGAGGGTGTTTGATTAATTGCCTGCAGCCAGTACATATCGTTTTAAAAGCATCCTGCTTATGGGTATTATTGTTACAAATAAAACATTGATTCACGATTGCGGGACTTGGTGTTAAAATATCGTTTTTATCTTAGCACACAACATGCCTCTAGAGTATCAAGCCATATTAAATTCATTTAATAGTAAAGCCAAGCAGTACGAAAAAAATGCAGTTTTACAAAAAGAAGTGATGTCCCGTTTATTGGAAAGACTGGAAGATGAAAGCAATCTCGATGAAGGATTTAAACCGCAACACGTCTTAGATTTAGGCTGTGGTACTGGTTGGGCGATTCCTGAATTATTAAAGCTGTTTGATCACATTAAAGTTTCTGCATTGGATTTTTCAAAAAATATGCTGGATCAAATCCCACAAAACAAACACGTAAAAACTGTACTCAGTGATGTACATGATTTGCCTTTTGAGGACAATTCAATGGATGTTGTTTTTTCTAACATGCTCATACATTGGTGCAATGAAAAAGATGTATTTTCAGAATGCATGCGCATACTGAAGCCAGGAGGATTGTTAATCATGAGTGCGTTAGGAGAAACTTCTCTGGTAGAACTCAAGCAAGCTTGGCTAAGTGTTGATAAACATGCCCATGTACATGATTTTCCAGCTTTGCATGATATGGGCGATGACTTGTTAAAGTTGGGGTTCGAGGAAGTGGTGGTCAATGCTGAAATAATCACATTAACCTACAAAGATGTAGTATCATTAATGAAAGATATTAAAGCCTCTGGTGGTCACAATGTTAATGAAAGCCGAAGAAAGGGACTGATGTCCCGATCTCAATTGAAGAAACTATGCGATGGCTATGATGGGTTTAGAGAAGACAACCGGATTCCTGCAAGTTATGAAGTTGTTTACTTAAGGGCAAGGAAATCAAAAAAAATAGATAACATTAGTTTGGCAATAAAAGAGTAATTATGAAAAATTTTAGAAATCACTTATGGGTATTTTTTGCCTTTGTTATGGTGGTTTCTTGTGCCAAACAAGCTAAACCTGATTTAGCGCACCTCTATAAAACCACCTATAAAAACTATGACACACCAGCACCTGTGATCTTGATTCATGGGATGATGGGCAGTAAATTACGTGATAAAAAGAACTTAAATGAACTGTGGTTTGGCAGTTTAAATAAATTACTGTTCTCAAACTATAAACACATCGGGCTTACGATTGACCCAGAAACATTAGAACCTATCAATTCTGAAATAGAACCCTATGAAATTGCAGATAAAGCGGCAGGTACAGATTATTACAATGCAGTGATAAACACCTTAAAAACATATGGAGGGTACCAATTAACCAATGTTGATGAAGAAGTGGCTGATTTTAATCGCAGAATGTACGTTTTTACCTATGATTGGCGCCAAGACAATGTAAAAAGCGCCAAAAAATTACACAAATTTATTCAAACAATTCAAAAAAATCACAACAACCCTGATTTAAAGATGGATTTAGTCGCGCATTCAATGGGAGGGCTAGTGAGTCGATACTATCTGCGTTATGGTGATGTTGATGTATTAAATGACAATGACTTTCCTGTTAATTTAATGGGCGCTAAAAATGTTCGTAAAGTCGTTCTTTTGGGAACACCAAATTTTGGGTCTGTTGGATCGGTAGAGTCGTTTATCACAGGATTGCGCATAGGTCTAAGGAAAATTCCTACAGAAGTATTGGTGACCATGCCTAGCATATATCAATTGTTTCCACATGCCATAAACACATGGTTAATTAATATAGACGGAAAACCTTTAGATAGGGATGTTTTTGATAGTAATATTTGGCAAAGGTTTCAATGGTCAATTTATGATCCCGCAGTACAAAAAAGAATTATGAAACAATATTCAACAGCCCAAGAAGGAGAAGCTTATTTATCACTATTAAAACTGTATTTTCATAAACACTTAGAAAAAGCTAGAAGATTTTTATGGTCACTTACAGTGTCAATTGAAAACCCTGGGTACAAGATTATTGTTATGGGAGGTGATTGCAGCCTTACTACAGCCAGGTTATTGGTTGAAGAGGTCAATGGAGTGTCAATTACTCGATCAAAGCCATCACAAATAAAAAATCCAAAACCAGGCGTTAATTATAACCAGCTTATGCTCGAGCCTGGCGATGGAACAGTTACTAAAGCATCATTGTTGGCACGTGAAGTACTTGACCCAACTGCACCACAACATAAATATAGTTTTTTTCCTTTAGATTATCCATACTTTCTGTGTGAAGACCACAGTACCTTAACCACAAACATTAATTTTGAGGACAACCTCTTGCATATTCTTTTATCCAGATAAACTCAGATATATTGAAACCCAAACGAATGACTGAAGCAACCAACTAATATGAAAATAGCCAGTATACAATTAAATATCACATGGGAAAATTCTCAAGAAAACCTTAAAATGGCAGCGCTTTATACCCTAGAAGCAAAAGAAAGTGGCTGTGATGTGATTGTTTTCCCAGAGATGTTTAACAGTGGTTTTTCGATGAATATTGCTATAACGGCAGAAAAAAGTGGCGATAAAACTTATCAATTTCTTAGCCATTTAGCAAAAGAACATGAAATATATGTTATCGCAGGCATAACGGAAATGTCTGCATTAGAAAATAGTAACAAAGCTGAAAATGTAGCCTTAATATTTAATAGGAAAGGAAATCTTGAATCACGGTATGTGAAAAATCACAGTTTTAATTTGGCGCAAGAAGGCACATTTTTTATTGAAGGAAAAGATCAATCAGTTTTTGCCATAGATGGCGTTTGCTCTAGTATTTTTATTTGTTATGATTTGCGTTTTCCTGAGGTTTTTAGAAAAATAGCCAAGCAGGTTGATGTTATATTTATTATTGCGAACTGGCCTGAACAAAGACACCAACATTGGGAAGCTTTAATAAAGGCACGAGCCATAGAAAACCAATGTTGTATAGTTGCCGTTAATAGAACAGGAACAGATGGAAATGGCTTATCATACCTAGGAGGATCTCAAGTCATTGATCCTTTAGGGAACATTTTGTCATGCGGTGATAAAGATCAAACAATAGTCATCACTACAATTGACACATCTCAGGTAAAATCAATAAGAACTAAGCTGCCTTTTATAACAGATATGAAATAGTAATATCAGAACAAATAATTAAAAGAAGCATGTAAATTTCTACCAGCTGCTTCTAGGCCTGACCCATGTTCACGGTATTTTTTATCAAAGATATTTTCTAAACCAAAGCGGACATTGCTGGCTCCTGATACTTTCCAGTTAGCATAAATGTTATAGGTGACAAAACCGCCTGTTCCATTTGGATGTATTCTGACATCTCTGATATCACGGGCACTTAACCTGTCTTGGGTTGTGGCATAGATTATTTTTGGATTGATATTCCATTTATCATTGATTTTTCTTTCATAGCCGATGAAACCGTTAATAGGAGGTATTCTATCAGCAGGTTCATTGATATCATCGGTTGTTTCTTCACCCCATGTATAGTTCAATACGGCATTAAATTCTGAATCGGCATTAAACTTATACGAAAAGCTAGACTCTAAACCATATAAATTGACGTCATTAATATTTTGTGACTGGACAATCAATTGGCCTTCATCGGTTAAATCACCAGTTTCAACACTGGCAATTTTGTCTTTGTATTGTGAATAAAAAACGGTAAAATCAACTGAATAAACATCACCAAAGTGTTTCCAACCGAGATCTAATGTGTGAACCGTTTCTGGTTTAACATCTGTGTTTATGACATTAAACCTATTGCCAGGTCTTTCACCAACTTGCCCTAAGTCAAAGATGTTAGGAGGTCTGAATCCTCTGCCAAGATTGGCAAATAATTTATTGTCATTATCTATGTGATGTAACAATCCAACATGCCAAGTCAAATCATCAATTTTGAGACTGTCATTGTCAATCAAAGCATTGTTTAAATCAATATCATAATCACTGTATCTGAAACCAAACGTCAGATCATTGTGAGCAAAATACTTGGTCATATCAGCGAATAGGCCGGTGTGTTGCATGGTAGAATCATCAGGAAAACGGGGATCTTTAATGCTAATAACCCCATCACTAATACCTTGTTTTGCACTGTTAATTGTGTCCTTATAAAAATCGATTCCATATACTATGTCTAACTTTTCATTCAATTGTTTATTGAAAGATGACTGAAATGAGAACAAAGAACTCTCATTTTGTTCTTTTGTAATGTCATCATTATCAAAATCAGACTTTATTCTGTGGTCTTTAATCAACTGCCAAGAGACGTGGTAATCTGAGCTATCATACAATGAGGTAGCTGCGTTATCGGAATAATTAAGGTGCACAAACTGTCTTTGATTTGGAGCAAATAAAAACAAAGATGAATCAGGTTGAGTTTGACCAAAACCAGCAACCAAGTCATCGACCCTAGGTGTGCTAGGTTGGGTTAAATATTGCATATCAAATATTAATGATTTATCTTCAGAAAAATTAAAAAGCCATTTGTTATTCATCGCTCTTGAACTGTAATTAGTGAATGGAATTTCATCTCCGCCACCTATTGATCTTGTGCCTATGTCCTGATAACTAAGGCCCAATGTTGTTGATATTTTTTCATTGCCCATATCCCAAGATAAGTGGCTAAGGGTTTTTTCGTCAGCAGAATCATAAGAGAGATACATTTCTCCCTTGTTTTGCCATTCTTCACCAGTAAAATCAGGTGTGTGGGTAATAACATTTAATACGCCACCTAAAGCATCTCCACCATACAATACAGATGCAGGCCCCCTGATTATTTCTATTTGATGGGTCATAAACGGATCAACCAGTGCTAAATACTGATTAGGTGAATTTCTAAAAAAAGCGGTATTAAGGCGCATGCCATCAATTAAATGAACATTTTCAGAACCTTTTAAACCACGAATAATTGGAATCCCCTGACCCGGTGTGGTTTGTTGAATATAAACCCCTGCCTCATCACGTAGTAAGTCTGGTAATAATGTGATGTTTTTCTCTAGAATCTCAGCTTTAGTAACAACTGAAACAGCAGTTGAAAGGTTTTCAATGGTTTGTTTCTTTTTAGAAGCGGTGACTATGATGTTGTCTGTTTCGCTGGTGTGGTCTTTTGTGATACCGTCATTTAATGTGACAAGAGCAAGTATAACAATGAAAAATTTTGTAATCATAATGTATTGTGAATGTGTAATTAATTAGAAATAAAGCCAGTTAAAGGCAGAATGATTAATGAACAAATTAAAAAAGGAGAAGATTGTATCATTAAGATACCCATAATTAAAGAGAGTTTTGCATAACTGATCGACAGTGGGAAAAAGAAGACATAAAGTGACACATAAGCAAACAATGCGTTAAGCAGTGGATTCTGCTATTTGCATTGTTTTTACACGTTAAAAGCTTATTGATTAGGTGCTCTTAATAACTTTCTATATATTTAGAAATTTCCTTGCTAGTTAAAATATAGGCTTTTTTAATTTTGTTGAAAATAACAGGCATTTGACTGGTTTGATTGGTATCAGCGGCTAATTCTAATTTTCTTGAGAAAAAGCTCAAGCCATTTCCTCCAATATTGGCACTTGTTGATTTCAACATGTGTGCCATTTTTTGTACTTCTTCACTATTATTGGTTTGTAATGCAGTATTCATTTTCTTTAAAATGGTTGGCGTTTCTTGTTCAAACATTTCCAGTAGCTGAATTATTTCATCACCCATAAACTCTTTTAAATCTTCAAGTGTTTTAGTACTTAACCACTTTTGGTTAATATCAATAGTGGGTGTTTTCGCTTTTTTTGGTTCAGCTGCCTTTGGAGTTATTACTTTTTCTTGAGATTTTGAGGCATCTGCGTTTGTTGTTGAATCATCACTGGCCACTTTTTCTGGCTTTGGTGTATCTGATTCTTCAATATTGTCTTTAGCAGATACTTGTCCATCAGATTTGTCTGGCTGTTTATTGGCGTTTACCAATGGGTCCCATTTTTTTAATGTTTTTTCAAGAATATAGCGGTTCAGAGGTTTTGACATGTAATCATCCATGCCTGCGTTTAAGCATTTTTCTCTATCCCCTAACATTGCATTAGCAGTCATGGCCAGTATCGGGGTTTGATTTAAGCCTGCTGCAGATTCATAATCTCTAATTTTGGCAGTACATCTATATCCGTCCATAACGGGCATCTGACAATCCATCAGTATCATTCTGTATCTGTTTTGTTTGACTTTTTCAAGGGCCTCTTGGCCATTCATTGCAAAATCAAAAGGATAGCCTATGTATTGAATGAGTTTTTCTGCAACCTTTAAATTCACCTCATTATCTTCCACTAATAATATTTCAGGTAAAAGTTTTTGATCACTGGGCTGAGTTGTATTTACTGCATTAGAATCAAGGTTTTCATCATCAGTTTGTGCTTCTTCAGTATCTTCTTCGGTATTTTCTGAATGGGGTACTATTTCCGTTGCCGCATCAATATTTGCTTGAGAAACCTCAATGGAATTCAGGAGCTTACCAATCGATTCATCTTTTGATAAGAGTTTAATATTGGACGATTGTGGTATGCCCGCGATGGAGCCTCTCTCAGTTAATATGCAAGCATATAAGTTTGACATTTTTTCATCGATTGTAATATCATGACACAGGCTACGAACCTGTTTGCCAGCTGTATCAAAATCAATAAATACCATGATGTGTTTATTGCTTGTTGACATTTTGTTAATCGATGTAAATATCTCATAAGCTTGTGATAATCCCAAAGCTTTTTGAAATGGTAAATCTTCGTCTTTTAATTTTTGAGCAATTTTATTAAATAACAAAGGATTTGTATTAATTAAAATGGCTTGATAGCCTGATACTTGTTCTGTTCCTACTGTGGTTTCACCAACAGATTTTAATAAGGGTAAATCAAAATAGAAATTACTGCCTTTGCCTTTTTGAGATTCAACATAGATGGAGCCATGCATGAGCTCTACAATTTTCTTACTGATTGCCAACCCTAAACCTGTGCCGCCGAATTTCCTGGTACTTGATCCATCCTCTTGTGTGAAAGGAAGGAAAATACTATCAGAAGTCTCTTTGTCTAAACCGATTCCCTGATCGATTACCTCAAATCGAATGATTTCCTTGTTTGGAAAGTCTTTGAGTTTTTTAACTTTTAACTTAATGGTGCCGTAGGTTGAAAACTTGATCGCATTGCTAACTAAATTAGATAAAACTTGTCTTAAACGAGTCGGATCACCCCGCAATAAAGGACTGATATTTTTGTTAACCTCAACTTCCAGTTTTAAATTTTTCTTTTCGGCAGCTTGTTTGTAAGAAGAATAGACAGCTGACAATATTTGCGGTACTTTCAATCCTCTGGTTTCAACTGTTAATTTGCCCGCCTCAACTTTTGAATAATCCAATAAGTCATCGATAAGTTTTTGCATTTGAATGGCAGAAATATGTGCGGTACTGAGGTAATCTCTTTGAAAGTCTGACAACTCTGAATCTAATAGAATATCTAATAATGGAATGATGCCATTCAAAGGTGTGCGAATTTCATGACTCATGGTTGCCAAAAATTCCATTTTTGCCATTTCTGCAGCCGACAAATCTATTTCATTTTGTTTGAGGTGTTCTTTAAGTTCGGCATTTTCATGTTTTAAATCATCAACCTTAGACACCATCTCTAGCTTATCTTTGGTATCCATGTGCTCAACAGATTTACTAGAAGTATCAGGGAGTTTATTAAGAAATCCGTTAATTAAAAATAGAATCACGAACAAAACTGTAGAAATTGCTACTGTTAAATATTCAAAGGCAACCAAAAAGACAAAAGTAAGTAGGATCTGTCTCTTATACACATCTGACGCTGCCGACGATCTACTCTGTGTAGA
>CAJXVJ010000027.1 GCA_913061105.1 uncultured Alcanivoracaceae bacterium
CTGTCTCGTGGGCTCGGAGATGTGTATAAGAGACAGTTATTATTGTTTTTTATTGAGTAATTGTTCTTGTAATTCTGTTTTTTGTTGATACGTAGTTATTGATGTTGTCAGAGACATAATTGGTGCACACATAGGGTTAGCTGCTACTTTATTCTTGAGTCTTTGTATGCTTCTTTTAATGATGTTCTTATCAAGTCCTGGTGTAATGATTAAAAATGAATTGCCTTTTATTCGAAATAAACCATCTTCTTCAGTAAAGACAACTTTCATAACTCTACTCATTTCTTTTATGCACAAATCACCAACTGTAAAACCCCATTCATCATTGATTTCAGACAATTGATCAATGCTTAAATACACCACACTGGCTCCTGAGTTATGTTGTTTTAAAAATGTTTCAAAATACCTGCGGTGCCATAGCCCAGTTAATGGATCTATATTGACCAACTTCCTTAAAGTTGACTGACTTTTTGATAATATTGAATTTCTTTCTGATATTTCATTGCAGACTTGATTGGCTATTACATACAAACAAGAAATACCGACAATCAATTCTAAAATGGCATCAAAAAATGAAATATGGGTCATGTAATGTGGCAAGGGTTCGCCCCATGAAACAGGCAATAGTATGATTGCATGGTGCAAAAATACGAATCCTTCAGTTAAAAATACAAATAGAATGACTTTCGCATCTTTCAACCAAAACAATTTCAATAGTAATAATGAACCAACAAAAAACAGTGAACCGACCACTGAATAAACAATTATTTGTATTGTCAACAATTCTAATTCCATCAATATGGTAAAACAGATAAACAGCAATGCCAGGCTTACTAATATTTTGTGTCTGAATGGTGTTAATAAGTTTCTTTCTTGTTGTAGTTGATATAAACCCACAAATAACATGACTGCAAAACCAGATTTTGCCAGTGCATAACAATTATAAAAAATTCGCAATGATAATTCAGAATAATATTCACTGCCCATTAAAACAAAAAAGACCATTATTAGTGCGATGGCATTAAATAACCAAGCCATAAACCAACTGCTAATGGCGCGTCGGTGAGAATTTAATTTTAAAGCAAAAAAGATAACAACAAAAACACTGAGAATAGCCACTTGAATAGTTAAAGACCATTGGTTTAAAATGATATTTATTCCGGTTGTAGTCGCTTCATTCATTTTTCTGTTTTCTCAGTTCTTAGTTCAATCAAATTGGGTTTAATTTGAGCATTGTTGCACAGTTTATAATATTATAATGATTTGGGATTATTAATTTTAAGCATTCTAGATTATAATTATAATCTAAATGTCTCTCTTATAGTATTAATGAATAAAACAAAATTTGAAGAACTGGTTAAAAAAGCATTGATGCTTGAGACGCAAAGTCGAACAGCATTTTTGGCCGATGTTGAAGATGAAGCAGTTAAAGAAAAATTGGCATTTATCTTAAAAGATGACACTGAATCTACAGACTTTATTATAAAAACATCTGCTGGTTCACAACCACTTGAAATGAATCCAATGAGTGATTTTGAGTCCGGAGATAAGATCAAGCAGTTCACAATAATAAAGCTCATTGCCAAAGGAGGCATGGGCTGTGTTTATTTGGCTTATGATGAAAAACTCAAAAGAAATGTAGCCATTAAAACCATACGTTCGGAATATTTAAACAGTAAGTCCAGTCAAAAAAGATTTCAATACGAAGCGCAAATACTCTCTCGAATTAATCACCCGTCAATTTGTCAAATTTATGATTATATCGACTTCGAAGATGGAGATTTATTGGTATTAGAGTTAGTCAATGGAAAAACTTTGCATAAATTAGAGTTAACCAGCGTCCAAATACTTGATGTTTTTATTCAAATCGCCTCTGCTTTGGTGGCTGCTCATGAAGAAGGAATTATTCACCGTGATTTAAAACCAGACAATATCATGCTAACTGAAACTGGTAAAGTTAAGATTCTAGATTTTGGGATTGCCAAATCCAAAATTGAAAGTGCTGATGAAGCATCAAATCACAACATTGATGAAAGTAGTGGCAATGAAAAAGATCGATTAACTAAAGCAGGATCATTAATGGGGACTCTCATTTATATGAGTCCAGAGCAGGCAGCATTGCAAGATGTATCAAAAGCCAGTGACATTTATTCATTTGCAATCATCATGCATGAAATGTTAACTGGAGGCTTAGCATATAAAATATCAGATACCGAGGACCTTCTTCAACAAGTTATCAAAGCAAAACTTGTCTATTCAGATAAATTGCCAACTGAATACACAACAATTATCAAAACAATGACTGACATTGAACCTTGTGATAGACCTGAGGCCAATGAAGTATTAGATAAATTGCTGATAATAAAAGAAATACCTCAACAAAAAAAGCGTATTCAAAAATATTTAATGGTAGGATTTATTATCGCCTTATTGGTTATATTTGCCTTATATCAATGGTTTGATCAACAACAAACAAGCCAATTAACAAGCCATAAAAATACTATAACTCAAGAAATAAAAGCCTTGTCTACTACAAAAGAAAAGATATACACATTGCCTTTGCATGATATCACTCAGGATATTATGGCTTTGAATGAAAAAAAAGAGTCATTATTGGAGAAAATAGAGAGCTCTGAATTACTAACACAAGCTGATAAATTACATTTGAAAGGCAATGTCTATTATGCTAATCAAGAGTTTTTTGAAGCTTTGCTAATGATGGAAAAATCATGGCAATTAGGCAATAATAGTTCAAAATTGGCCAAAGATTTGGCTTATACAAATAGCCTTGCTTACTATTATAAGGGCTATAAAATTGCAGATGATATCCTGACAGTCGAAAACAATGAAAAATTAAAAAAACAATATTTTGTTCCAGCATTAAGATATCTGGATAAAAGTGGCAGTACAAATAGATCAGATGTCAATATCCCAAATGCCATCTTACTTTGGCAAGACAATAAACCAGATGCAGCCATTTCAATGCTTGATGAGATAGTAAAGCATGAAAATTGGTTATTTGAAGCTTATTTAATCAAAGCAGATATATTGATAGATCAAGCCCGTGAACTCTATAAATCTGGAAACATAGAAGATTCAATAAAATCTTTTGATAGAGCTGAACTTGTCTATAACAATACGATAAAACGGGCACGCAGTTATCCTTCGGCTTACCGTGGATTATGTATATTAAAAGAGAATTACTTGGTCTCTATCGTTCAGAAACTTGGATTTTATGAACAAAAGGATTTTGAAAATGCAATACAATCCTGTCAAAATAGGTTGTTAGTCGAGCCACATGATAAATCTGTTTATTTGTATTTGGCATCATTAAATTATTCTTATTCAATGATGCTCATAAGTAAGGGCATTGATTCAGATAAATATTTGCGAGATGCTGGTCATTGGATAGAGTTAGTCATTGAAGATAAACCTGATTACAATGCTTATTTGTATAAGGGCAGTATATTAAACTTACATGCGCTCAAAATTGAGGAAAGTAATAAGGATCCAACTACAGAGATCAATGAAGCCATTGAAGCCTTTGAAAAAGCCATTGCATTGGACGATACCTATCAACTTTTCATGATAGGTCAAATAATGAATACTGAAATTATTCAACTACAATTTGATATGAAAAATGGCAAAGATTTAACACAAACGGTTAATGAAATACTGAGTTATTACAATTTAGCCAATAAAGAGAAACCAGAAACCATCTATCAAGTTGATCTTAACAATATACTGGCTTCAGCCTATGTTTTACAAGTTAAATCAAGGGGGTTGAAATATGCTAAAACCATAGAAGCCATTGAAAAAGCCAAACATTTATTAAAAGAATCAATTGAATTATCGAATGAAGATCCTGTGGCATATTATCATTTGGCTGAGTTACAATATTTAGAAGCAACAGTAACAAACAACAATAAAGCAGCACAACAAAACGTATTAAATGAAGCGTTAGGGAATATTAATACAGCCATTAGTAAATATGAAAGCAATGTTGCATATCTCTCCATTAGAGACCTCATTTTAGAACAATTAGATACATCAAAATAAAATAATTTCAATTGTTTGTCCTGATTTAGCTAAGTACATCGTGAACTTAAATAACTACAATTTATTTGAGAAAATTCATGAAAAACTTTTTAATCTTATGTGTGTTGACAATAATCAGTGTCAATACATACGCAACTCCACAAAGTAATATTTTTACTTATCAAGGTGAATTAATACAAAATAGCTTACCAGCAAATGGTAATTATGAGATGGCTGTGTCAGTTTATACCGATGCTATGAATGGAACACATTTGCTAGGTGTTAATTTTTTATCCGTGCCAGTGGTTAATGGTTTATTTACACTAAATATTGATTTTGGTTCCACAGTATTTGTAGGAGACGAAAGGTGGATAGAATTAAGTGTACGTGATTTTACCACACCAAATTTAACAGTATTGTCCCCAAGACAACTCATTGCCAATGCTCCATATGCTATCCATTCACAATTTGTAGGTAACTCAGGTGTTAATTCAGATGCGATACAAGCAGGATCAGTGACAAACATAAAAATTACAGATGGTGCCATCACCCAAGCTAAATTACAAAATAATTCAGTTGGCAGCTTACAAGTCATTAATGCATCAATCACAGAAGCAAAATTGGCTGACAATTCTGTAACAACTCCAAAGCTAGCCAATGATTCAGTCACAACAACAAAAATCGCAGATGATGCTATAACCAGTGATGAGTTAGCTAACAACTCGGTAAATACTGATAGTATCTTAAATGGCACAATTGTAGCTGCAGATATTAATAATAACTCAGTTCAACAAAGAATATCTGGTACATGTTCACCTGGAAGCAGTATTGCATCTATCCTAGCCAATGGCACTGTTACCTGTGAAAATGATGATGTCGGGATCACAGGATGGGGTTTAACAGGAAATTCAGGAACCAATCCTTCTTCACAATTTATTGGGACTACAGATTTAAACGATTTTGTTGTCAAAGTCAATAATATTGAATCCATGCGCATTTCCCCTCATTCAGGTATCACATTGGGAGATTTTAATAACATAGCAAGTGGTGCTTACAATTCTATCATTTCTGGTGGTACAAATAACTCAATTGAATCGGTTTCAATGCTTCAAAATACAAATTTAAGTTCCATAACAGGAGGAACATTAAACAAAATTAAAGATACTTCATCTCGATCAAGTATTATTGGTGGTTATGGGAATGTTCTGAAAGGAGACAATTCTGTTATATCAGGAGGTCAATACAACGAAATCTTAGGTGATTTTTCAGCTGTAATAGGGGGGCGTAATAATTTATCAAATTCAAATTATAGTTTTACCAGTGGGTTTGGTTCAAAAGCATCACATAATGGTAGTTGGGTTTGGAATGATTATTCTAGTGTGCTCGTTCCAGAAAGTTTTGAATCGACGGGTGTTAATCAATTTTTAATCAGAGCGCAAGGAGGTGTTGGTATAGGTACAAAATCTCCAAGCAGTCAGCTTCATGTAAAGGGTGTAGGAACAAGTTATGGTACATTATTAGATGAAGTTGTTCTCACGGTTGAGCCTCAAGTTTTTTATGAAGATGTCTCATTAGTCATCAATAAGTTAGACTCTTCTAATGAATCTGCTTTGGCATTTACAACCAATAAAGTTCCAGAATTTGATATTCGAACAGTTAATGGAGGCGCATTAGATTTCAACAGTTACCAAGCTGGTACAGCGAAATTTATGATGCGAATTAATGATTCTGGAACCAATAGAATTGATTTCAATACAAACCTAGAGCCACAAACGGATAATGTGTTTGATATTGGTTCAAGTAGCTTTCGATTTGCTGCGATGCATGCTACCAATATTAATTCTACCAACCCTGTTAATGTCACTTCAGACAGGCGCTTAAAAAGCAATATTATTGCTTTAGAGTATGGCTTGTCAGAAATACTTAATCTTAAACCTGTGAATTATCGCTTAATAAATGGAGGCAATGATAAAAAGCATTTGGGATTAATTGCCCAAGAAGTTGAAAAGCTTATTCCTGAAATAGTCAACAAATCCGATGATAAAAATCAAACAAGATCAATGCGTTACACCGAACTAGTGCCAGTGCTTATCAAAGCAACTCAAGAACAACAAGTGTTAATAGATCAACAAAGTGAACAAATTAAGGAATTAATAAAGACCAACAAATTGTTACTCAAACACATCAATATAAAGTGATGAAAGAAGTACATCAATGTACCAGTCTTAACAACAAATTATAAACAAATAAACAATCAGAGGACAATATGAAAAATAAAATCATTGCATATTTAGGATTAATAACACTTATTTGCTCAAGTACCATTCAAAGTACTGAAGTAGAAACTGAAGATTCTCAACAAAATGCTCAAGGAGCCAATAATTATAGCATTAATAAATACACGCTTTCATCTGGAGGTGGTGTTATTTCAGGAGGAGATTATCAACTGAACAGCTCTATCGGTCAGATTGATGCTGGTGAAAAAGCAACAGGTGGTAATTATGAATTTAGAGGGGGCTTTCTTACAGGAAGCTCAGATTTGATTTTTAGAAACGGGTTTGAATAGTCATGAAAAATACAAAAATATACAGCAATAAAAGCAAATTGATAGCAGTTATGTTATTGGTAACACTAACAGGTTTTGTTAATGCTCAAACGCCAGTTGGTACAGGGTTTAGCTACCAAGGTGAATTGTTAGATAATGGAGCAGCAACCAATGGTAATTATGATATTATATTAGAACCTTATACTGTTGAATCAGGAGGCTCTGCAATTCCATTTACTTTTAACACTTTTACCGATGTTCCAGTTGTCAATGGATTATTTAGTCTACAAAATGTTGATTTTGGTGATATTATTTATCTACAAAGCCAGGCTATATGGATCCAAGTTTCAGTGCGTAAATCTGCTTCCGGAAATAACTATACTGATTTAAGCCCAAGACAAAGGATTAAAGCAGTACCGTATGCTGTTCAAACAAAATTTGCCAATGAAGCAACATTAGCAACCAGTGCGACTTCAGCCAGTAATTTGACAATTAGTGGTGCTGCCATTGGTGATATATTGGCCTATAATGGAGGAAGTTGGTCGTGGTCAAGGTCGGTTAGTGTTAATGGTAATGGATCTGCATCCATTGGTACTGATTTAGTGGCACCTACAAATGGATTAAAAGTGGCTGGAGACAGTGTGTTTGATGGTGACCTATCACAAGATTTCAATAAAACTGGTTTACCAAAATATTTAGTAAATGTATCATGTTTAGATGGCAGTAATTCAATTACATCAGATGATTTAACAGGAAATAATGGCACCATAACGGTCACATCAAGCGGAACTGCAGGGTTTTGCTTTGTTAATTATCCAACTTCTCTAACGGGGAAATACTTTTTTGTATCCTCATCTAGTAATGATGGTAGCAATACAAGTTGTGTGATTAATAATGGCAATACATCTCAATTAGTCTGCCAGCGTGTAGATCGCCAAGGTAATTATGAATACGGTGATTTTATGATTGTGGTTTATTAAACCTAAATAGCTACTTTTACTTTTAAATAGGGTACAATTATAAAATTATATAGTTAACAATGATTGTGCCCTTCAACGGAAAAGAATTCTCTAAACAACTGCCTGCAAAACCAGGCATTTATCAAATGTTCGATGACAAAGAAAAAGTCATCTATGTCGGTAAAGCATTAAATTTAAAAAACCGAGTGACCAGTTATTTTTCTGGAAAAGCCCAAGACAGAAAAACCATGCATTTGGTCAATACTGTTGCTTCAATGCAATTCAGCATAACCCGTACCGATGGCGAAGCACTGATTCTTGAAAATCAACTGATCAAGAAACACAAACCCAAATACAATATTTTACTCAAAGACGGCAAGAGTTATCCATATATCTATTGCTCAGAAAACGACGATGAATTTCCTTTACTAGAATTTAGACGTGGAGCTAAAAAAGGCAAAGGCCGGTATTTTGGACCTTTTCCAAGTGCCCAAGCAGTCAGATACACGCTCAATCACTTACAAAAACTATTTAAAGTCAGGCAATGTAATAACAACACCTATGCAAACCGATCACGACCTTGTTTACAATACCAAATTAATCGGTGTTCAGGACCTTGTGTTAACTTGGTTTCCAAAAAAGATTATCAGCAACAACTCCATTACACCAAAGAGTTTTTGGCAGGAAAATCATTACAAGTTATTGAAGAATTGGTGTCGTCTATGAAAGTGGCATCAACTGACTTAGACTTTGAAAAAGCCGCAGAAATACGAGATCAAATCAAAGAGCTACAAATCATCCAATCACAACAAGTGGTTGAAAGTCATTCAGCACAAAATTTAGATATCTTCAGTGTTGCTCACGATTTGGGGCTTTACATCGTTACCTTGTGTGCTGTGCGAGGAGGGCAAATGCTGGGTCACCGAAACTTTTATCCCAAAGCTCCAAACGAATCTGCAGACAATGAAGTTCTCAGTGCTTTTCTTAGTCAATACTATCAAGACAAACCAGTTCCTGAGTCTATTATAATTAACAAAAAAATTCAAAACAAATCATGGTTAGAAAATGCCCTGTCTCAAATTTCACAAAGCCAAATAAAAATTGTTGAACAACCACGTGGTAACAGAAAATCCATGTTAGAGCTCAATAATACCAACATGAATAATGCCCTAGAACTGTATATTGCCAAAAAAGCCAATTGGCAACACAAATGGCAAACTTGGGTTAAGCAAGTGCGGTTGAACGAAGTACCAAAACGGGTTGAATGCTTCGATATTTCACATGTATTTGGGGAAAAAACGCGTGCATCATGTGTGGTGTTTGATGCCACAGGTGCTAAAAAGAACATGTACCGCAATTACAAAATAACAGACATTACTGGTGGCGATGATTATGCGGCCATGCGCCAAGTTATCACCAAACGTTTACAGTCCATTGAAAAGCACAAATATGGCATGCCGGATATATTTTTGATTGATGGTGGCAAAGGACAAGCCAACCAAGCCTTAAAAACCCTCAAAGAACACAAGGTAAAAGGCATAGAAATAATAGGCATTGCCAAAGATGAAAACCGCACCGCCGGAGAAGAACGTCTATTTGTAATGAGCAGAAATACTATCATTAAACCAGAGTCCAATTCATTGTTGTCTCACATGACCCAACACATCAGAAATGAAGCGCACAGGTTTGCCATCACGGGCCACCGCAAAGCATTAGCCAAATCGCTTAAAAAATCTTTACTAGAAGGCATTGATGGCATTGGCGAAAAACGCAGGGCCTATTTATTGCAGCATTTTGGTGGATTACAAGGTTTGAAAAAAGCTGGCGTTGAAGAACTATCAAAATTAAAGGGAATAAGTCAAGAAATTGCCAAACGCCTATATGAACATTTGCATTGATTTGGTATAATCCGCAGATTCCACATAGATTTATTATTTCAGGGGACTCAAGTGACAAACATAGCATTTATTGGACTAGGCAACATGGGTGGACCCATGGCAGAAAATTTAATCAAAGCCGGGCACAGTCTAACCGTTTATGACTTAAACAAAGATGTACTGGATGCAGCAGTTAAAGCAGGTGCAAAATCAGCCAATTCGGCAATATCAGCATTAACCAATGCCAATGTCGTTATCTCTATGCTACCAAATGGCAGCATAGTCAAATCATTGTTTACTGGCAAAAATGGCTTAATCAACCATTTATCAAAAGATGTATTGGTAATAGATAGCTCAACCATAGCAGCAGATGATGCAAGGTATGTTGCTCAAGCCTGTAAAGCAAAAGGCATCAGTATGATAGATGCACCGGTTTCAGGTGGTACTGCCGCCGCACAAGCTGGTACGCTGACCTTTATTTGTGGCGGTGAGGCTGAAGATTTCGACAAAGCCAAACCCATATTAGATGCAATGGGTAAAAATATATTCCATGCCGGTGCCTCTGGTGCAGGGCAAGTAGCCAAAATTTGTAACAATATGTTATTAGCCATCCACATGATTGGTTCAGCCGAAGCTCTGAATATGGGCACAAGACAAGGACTAGATGCTGGGGTATTATCTGAAATCATGAAAGCCAGTTCAGGTAACAACTGGTCACTACAAGTTTACAATCCATTTCCGGGTGTGATGCCAAATGTCCCATCAAGTAATGATTACAATGGCGGATTTATGGTTAATCTTATGAGCAAAGATTTAGGTTTGGCACAAGAATTAGCGAGCAAATCTAAAAGTCCAATTCCATTGGGTTCAGCTGCAGGACAGTTGTTTGAAATGCACAAATACAATGGTGAAGGAAGCAAGGATTTTTCTAGCATTTTGAAGATGTTACAAGAATAAATTAAAACAATTAGTAAGTATAAAAGCCAGTCAATGACTGGCTTTTTTATTTGTTAAACTTTGCACTAAACATGCTATATTATTCTAACTGGTCATCGGCAAAACTGATGTCACAGTTTTGTAAAGCATCCAGTGCTTCGCATTGACTGGCATGCTGAATCAATTCACTAATGCGATTATCATCACCACTTAATAGCGACAATCCATTGGCAAACTCAATTGAAGTAATTGGTGCTTCAGGAGTTAACTCTAAAGCGGTTTCAAAATGTTTCATCGCAATCGGTTTTTTAGCACCATAAGTTAGACCACCAATCATTGCCCCAATTTTATCTATGATTTCTGCATGGTATAGACCCACTGCGGTATGTGCTTCGGCATGATTGGGTTCTAACTCAAGCGTGGTGTCCAAATGGTTCTTGATTTTACCACCCAACCCTTGTGACAAAGCTTTTGTGATAGAGATGCGTTGTGAGTAACGACCCATCAAAAGGGCATTAACAAATTGAACATTCGGGCAATCAGGTAATTCTTGCACTGCATTTTCACAAAATTCCATAGATTGTGATAACAATTCTAAAACTTCGTCTTCATCTTCACACAAATAATCGCAATAAGCAGCAACAGCCTTAGCCAACACAACCGCACCATCTGCCCCCAAAGCTACGCCCATTTCAGCCGCTTTTTGATAATCACCATTGTGGTATTGTAACCAAGCATCCGCTTGTGCTTGTAAAATGTTTTCATCGTAATCTTCTATGTCCAAAGGATAAGTGTATTGATCACCTGCATGTAATTGATTCCAAACCCCAGCCAATTGCTCTTGGTCATAGTCAAAAGTAAAGTCATCTGGTAATTGTTCCCATTTTGTAAATTTCATGCGATTATCCGATTGTTATTGATGTTAATATTCTAACTGAGAACTAACCACGAATCCACGCTCAAGTATAAGACAAACAAAAAAACATTCTTAATTCTTAATTATTAACAAATTTCCTTTAACACTAAGCTTTAATCAGGCTGTGTATTGTAAATAACAGGCATTTGACCAATCCATTTTCTCCAAGTAATATCACAAGTCACCAATAATGACATAAAGTTAGCAACATTAACTCTACTTGTTTTACCCGCATCAAAAATAGCACTTCTTGTCGGTGATTGAAAAATAGTGTATTCAGAAACAAATTCACCATCTATTAAACTATCAGGACGAACTACAACCCATTCAACTGCTTTTTGATTCGATCCAAAATTCATCTGTAAATGCGCTGCCGCTTCTTCGTTATCAGCGTGTGGTGGTAATAAGAACCTAATTAAACCAACCACAACTGATTGCGCCAGAGAAACCTTTTCTCCTGCTTTCTTGTTTTGATTTCCTGTTGTATTCATAAGAATAAATTTAACAGGTATGTCTTGTTTAGTCTTTACAATGGCTAAACACACCTTTTGAAGCACATCCTTTACCAATCGTTTTGGTTGGCCAAACATGCCTTTAAAAGTTAAATTATGGCCAAGGCAAGAAATCACTGCATGACACCCTCTAACATGATCTAATATTTGTTCATCAGACATATCTAATAGACTTGCAACAGTAATTGTTATCATCTTGTTTTGTTTAAACAGTGATGGCAAATTATCTAAAGACCTTACTATGATTTTTACGTTCTCGCCTTTATCGATTAATTGTTTAACTACCAAACGTCCTGTAGCACCATTGGCTCCTAATACTAAAGTGGTCATTCTATTTTCTCCTACTATTAAAATAATTGACTCCAGTATACTTATGCATAATTAATATGTATACTGGCATAAATACATTAAAGGTATACAAAATCGTATGAACTGGAAGTCAGTAAATTTTGATTGGAATCGTACACGCGCTTTTCTTGCGACTGCAGAAACAGGCACATTATCAGCTGCGGCAATAGCAATGGGCATGACACAACCTACATTAAGCCGGCAAGTGGCAGCACTCGAACAAGAACTAGGCGTGACATTATTCGAACGAGTAGGGCAACGGTTGGTTTTAACCGATAGCGGTATAGAATTATTGCAACATGCCCGTTCTATGAATGATGCAGCCATGCTGTTTTCATTGGCTGTCTCAGGACAATCCCAAGAACTAGAAGGTTTAGTTATCATATCAGTTAGTGAATTAGATGCTGTCTTTAGGCTACCTGAAATTATAGTAAAATTAAGGCTGGAAGAACCCAAAATTAATGTTGAAGTTGTTGTTTCAAACAAACCAAGTGACTTAAAAAGACGTGAAGCTGATATTGCTATTCGGAGCTTTCATCCTACTCAAAATGATTTGATTGCAAAAAAAATAGGAGAAGAAGATATCAGACTCTATGGGTCACATGAGTATGTCAAACCAATTTCACATACCACAGATTTTACTGAATTAACCGATATACAAATTATTGCGTTTGATCAAACCAATTCATTACCAGATTTGCTAAATCAAGGTGGTTGGCAACTAACAAAATCGAATTTTCAACTGACTACATTATTCCAATTATTACAATTAGAACTGTGCAAAAAAGGCTTAGGATTAATAATGCTACCTGCTGATATGGGTGATAATATTTCAGAATTAAAACGTGCATTTAAACAAGCAGAACCAGTCATGAAACTTCCAGTATTTTTGGTGTCCCATCAAGAATTAAGAACAAATCTTAGGGTGCGTCGAGTTTATGATTTTATTGCCAAAGAGTTAAGACAGGTATTAAATTAATTTTTAATTACTGATTAATTCTGATGTTTAACTTTTTGTAATCTGAAAAAGAATAATTTTCCTCTTCCAATATTTTTAATTTTGTACTAATATATAAGTCCCTACTAGAATAAAATATTGGATAATCAAATGACAATTGATCAAACAAACTCGCTTGTTAAGAAAATTCACGAAAGAAATTCGGCTGTTGATAAAGACATAAACATGAAGATTAAAGAACTACAAAGACACCTTGTGGAGATTAGTTTTAAAGCCGGCAATCATACCGCCCATAGCAATGCAATCATTTCCAAAATCCAAGACCTAAGGAATCAAATATTCCAAAATGAAAAAAATGAATAATACAGATTGATAATTACAACTTGTTAATCAATATTTTCTTTTACTTACCATCAATCCATATTATTTGATTGTAAAAAACATGTGTGTTAATTGTTAACTGCACATTGTTAACAGCTCTTTTATTTTTGTCTTTTAAGCGGCAATAATTCTAATTGGCCAAAAAATACATCAGGTATATCAATATTCGCCTTGTTTTTGTTGCTATTTAATAGCCCTTCATTAATTTCTTTCAAAAATGCAGCCCGTTCTTCATCATAATTAAGCAGTAAGTCATGGTTATACCCTTTAATATCGACATTTTCTTCATCAGAGTCTATGCCAACGACACGTTGTTCATTTTCGGTCCTTTTTGAAGAGATGTTTTCATTACGGTTTGAATAGTAATCACTTTCCTGTGAAACCTGTGTAGTTGAATCATAAGCCTCAGTGTAATATGAATCATTTTCCTGTGAGTTCTGTGTACTTGAAACATTAGACTCTGCGTAATAGGAATCACTGGATACGTTGCTTTCAACAACATCCAATTCAGGTAAACTGGGTACTGCAGTTTTTACAGAACTTGAAGAGGTTGTTAAAGGTGTTGGCTTAATAGGGTCTGGAATATTTATTGGAGAAACATTTTTTATTAATTTTACTGAAATAAATTTTTCTTGAATAGTATCGTAGTTAATACGATGTTGAATTGGTATAAGTAAAATAAAAAAAACAATCAAAGCAGAATACACAAACGATACTAAATGCCGTGCTGTATAATTCTTTTTCTGCCACGTTATTTCCATGATCAATTATAATTGAGATGATTTAATGTCTATCTAGTATACATGTTTCAATTAGTAATTAGTAATGTACAATTAATAATTAAAGATCAAGGTCAAAAGTCTTAAACAACAGAGAACGCATAGAGTGCAGGTGTGTGATTATTTTCTTTTAATTGCCCATTACACAATTACACATTACTTCTTGCCCTTTTTCTATGATCTTTAATTGTATGTTACACATTGTTATAAGCCCTTCAATATAAAATAAGTTGAAATTTAATGTAGAATATCTTGTCAGAGAATAATAGAAAAATAAAAAGAGAGAACCCAAATGAAATTAATAATAATTATCACCTTAAACGCACTTCTATTTAGCCACACAATCATTGCTAAAGAACCTAGTAAAAATATTGCCAAAGAAATTGCAGCTGTAGAGTCTGGATTAAGAAAAGAAGCACAATTTACCAATGATCCAACATGGACCATTGAAGAACGCATGAAACACTTTGGCGTACCAGGCGTGAGTATTGCTGTTATCAAAGATTACAAAATTCATTGGGTAAAACATTATGGTGTGACAGATAAAGAAACCAATCAAGCGGTAAACGACTATACCTTATTTCAAGCCGGCTCAATCAGTAAACCAGTTGCAGCCTACGGTGCTCTCAAATATGTTGAACAAAATAGACTCTCTCTTGATGAAGCCGTTAATAATAAATTATTAGGCTGGCAAATTCCTGAAAACGAATTCACTAAAAAACAACCAGTGGCGCTAAAACATCTACTCAATCATAGCGCAGGCTTAACTGTCCATGGCTTTGGCGGATATCCCCCGGGAACTGACGTGCCATCGGTAAAACAAATTTTAGATGGTACAAAACCTGCCAATTCAGGAGCTGTTCGAGTAGACATGCAGCCAGAAACCAAATTTCGTTATTCTGGTGGTGGTTATACCGTGATGCAGAAACTTGTTTCAGATGTTGCTCAAAAAAATTACCCCGAACTGATGCAAGAATTGGTTCTAGGACCAATAGGCATGTCAAACAGTACTTATGAACAACCTTTACCACTGGCAAAACTCAAATTTGCAGCAGCGGGTTATCTGCCAAACAAATCTCCCGTACCTGGTAAGAGACACACCTATCCAGAAATGGCAGCAGCAGGATTATGGACAACAGCCGAAGACTTAGCAAAATTTATGATAGATGTACAATTAGCGATTAAATCTGATAAAAGTAAGGTGTTAAGTCAAAAAATGACCCACAAAATGCTCACTCCATTTGTTAGTGAAAACACAGGTTTAGGGTTTTTCATTAACAAAAAAGGCCAAGAACTGTATTTTGGGCATGGTGGTTGGGACGAGGGTTTTAGTGCAGATTCAATTGCCCATAAAACCCGTGGTTATGGAGTCGTGATAATGACCAACTCTAATCACCCTGATTTCATTAACGAGCTAAAAAATAGCGTAGCCAGTACTTATCAATGGCACCAATACTTAGATGCAAATATGGAGTCGTTACCTATTACCAAAGCCGAACAAGACCGAGTTGTCGGTAGATACAAATTTACGCCAGACATGACTTTTAAAATTTATGCCGATGATAATAGGTTATTTATGCAGTACCTCAACGGCAGTCCAATGGAAGTATTTCGCATAGGTGAAAACCAGTACATTCGCCGTGAGTTTCCAGGAAAATTCAGGTTCGATAAAAACAAACAAAGCGGAACCACCGACCTCATGTTTGGCATAAACAACGAAACAGAACATGTGCGAAATCGCATGAAAGACAACGAATATGTCCCACTTGGGTTGTTAGTTAAAGGAGACATAGAAAAAGCAGAAAAAGCCTATAATGACCTATTTGTCATATCATCTGAAACCAGAGGCGAGATAGAACGAAACATTCTGGTCCATGCAGCCAATTTAGAAAAAGACAACAAAAGTGAAGCTGCCGTAAAAGTCATGAAAATGAGCGTGCGTTTATTTCCTGATTCAATCAATAGTATTGGCTCACTGGCCATGCATTACAAAGAAAAAGGCAACAAAGTCGAAGCCCTAAAAGCCGTAAAAAAAGCCCTGATAATTAAACCCGATGACAAAAGAGCCCTTGAAGCGCTTAAGGAATTAACAATTAGCAATTAGTAATTGCAAAGTATTTACTATCAAAAGATGATTTGAGAAGAATATTGCGATTAAAATGCCTAAAATTCGTATATTAATCGATTATAATAATCCTATTGCAAGAACAGCTTCCCAACTATTAATAACAAAATACTGGGCACTATTTACCTAAACTACTGAAAAGAGACGATTCTATAGTGCCCACTACATTCACATTATTCGAAATATTAATCATAATCGGACTTACTCAAGGCTTGATTACCAGTGTTTTGCTGTTAACCGCAAAAGAAAACCCGCAAAGCAAAAAGATACTAGGCATGACTGTTTTAATTTTTTGCATTGCCAATTGCCGTGTCCTGTTACATTCATCAGGCTTATGGAACAATGAGAACTTTCGGTATTTTCCAGTGGGAATGGAATTGCTGTTACCACCCATGGTGTACCTATATGTCTTATCATTGACAAAAACCAACTTTGTTTTCAATAAAAAATATATGTGGCATTTCATACCTGGTTTGTTGTATGCCTGTTATGACATCGTTCTTTATATACTGACCTTGGGCAAACAAACCATGCAGGCAAAAGGCCTTTTATCTCAGCAATTGTATTTTAACCAATTAAACCTGATAGAAGATTACCTGATTATAATACTGACACTCATCTATGTTGTCTTAGGGTATAAAAGAATCAGCGCCTATTTAACCTGGTTAAAACAGTTTAAACAATACAAAACTTTTCCAATATATGGTTGGCTCAAAAGCTTGATATATTGGAGCATGGTATTGGGGTCTTTATTAATGATCAACCAGTTAATGGACGCCTTTTCAATGGCAATGGATATTAAAAATTATCGCTGGCGCTTCTTTAATTTGTTTCTGGCTTTTGTGACGTATTACTTGGGTTTTATGGGATACAAAAAAGATGGATTAAAAGTTCATGTATCGAAAACCAAACTAGAATCATTGGCAAAAAAACTCAACAAAAGCCAAGGTCAAGACACGGAAAAATTATTGCTTGAAAAATTGGACAAAGAGTCTGTTTACTTAGATGCAACAATCACATTAAAATCCCTCGCCACAGACATAGGTGTGACTGCTGAAAGTTTATCACTAGTGGTCAATCAAAAATTTGAAATGGGTTTTAGAGATTTAATTAACACCTACAGAGTTAAACACATTAAAAAACTGCTAAGTACAAATAGCAATCATTCAATTTTGGATATGGCACTAGATTCAGGGTTTAACTCACAAGCCAGTTTTTATCGTGCATTTAAAAAATTTGAAGGCATGTCACCAAAAGCCTATTTAGCATTATTATCATAAAATCACTCTCAAAACATGTATTAGGAGGATAGGTTCAATTGAAATGGGTATTCTGAGTTTTTTTAAACAAAGGCTCAAGATGAAACTCAGCATGAAACACATCAGCAACAACAAATATTTCACACTAACATTCACCTTGGCATTGATTGCATCCTGGATAATGACAAGTTACTTTAGTATAAATGGCACGCAATCATTGATCTTTTCTCATGTCACATTAGGCGGATTGGCATTTCTGATTGGCGCAATCGCCTTGATTTCAAAAAAAGGCAGTCCATTGCATAAGCTGACCGGTAAACTATTTACTATTTCCATGGTGGTATCCGTATCTATTGCAGTGATTGTGTCAATGTTACCTGGTCATGTTAGTCCAACCATGTTTCATATTGGTTTATTAACCCTGTATTTTTTAATAGGAGGTAATAGAAGCCTAGCCTTTAAAAACCCCAATCCACGATTAATCACCGATAGAATATTGGCATACACAATCATAATAGTCAGCCTCATCATTATGTCGTATTCAGTCATCCTAGATGGAAACCTACACCCATTAAGAACAGTCTTCGGCACCATTGGCATTGGATTTGGAATTGTCGACATATTGCTATTCAGGCAATCCAAAAATATCAAAAGCAAATGGCTCATCCTACATATATCTAAGATGTTAGGCGGTTATACCGCAGCAGTCACCGCATTTTTTGTCGCACAAAATATCCTAACAGGTTATTTCAACTGGTTCGCACCCACGGCCATGGGTTTAGCTTATATTTCATTTTGGCTATTTAAATTAAAAACATTTAAACCAGCAATGGCCACACATTTCAATTAGTAATTACTAAGTGATTCTATTCTACTTTTTACCAAATACCTTCTTCAATAATTCAGTGGTTTGTTTTAAAGGGTTTTTTCGGATTTCAGCTTCTTGCTTAGCCAGGTAATAAAATATACCTTCCATGCCTTTGTCTACAACATAAGCGGTTAAATCAGGAGTGATTTCAGACACAAAAGGGATATTCTCATATTTATCCATGACTTTGTTTAAAGATTTAATAGCGCCGACTTCTGCTAAGCTATTTTCCACAATCGGGGCCATTTTCTCAGTCAATGAAGTGCTCATTTTTTCTTGAAAATAACGGGTGGCAGAGTCATCACTGCCTTTGTATATTGTTTTTACATCATCAAAAGTCATGTCCTTAATGGATTGAATAAACAAATCTTTAGCTACTGGTACTGCCGATTCAGCTGCCCGATTTAGCTTCAGCTCTAAATCATCAACTATGTCTGATAATCCAATTTTTTTTAAAATTTTCTTGGCTTTTTTAAGGTTCTTAGGTAGGGGTATATGAATCGCTTCATCATTATTGAATCCATCAACTTTTCCCAATTGTGCCACAACGTTTTCTGCTCCAATTGTTAATGCTTCTTTAAAAGCACTGCCTATGTCAATGGTACTTAACTCACTGTTATTTTTATCTTTATTTGAAAATAATTTTTTCCACCATTTGGTTTTTGCATTGGCAATATTGATAGAAAGCGAAAACAAGATAAGAGCAAATAGGCTGATTTGTTTGAAATTTTTCATAATGCCTCTGTTTATTTTATTGAAATTCAGCACTGATTATAACTTATAAACGCCCAACCTGATTGACAGAAATGTAAACAATGATCCCAATCTACAAGTCGAAATATTGGCTTACATACGAAAATAATAATAGGTTGAAACCACTGCGGACACAAGACAGACAGGGAAAAAAACAAACGGACTTTTGATCTTGATCTTCAAGATCTTAGATAAAAAACTTCTTCAACAGTGGTCTTAAATATTCTGGCTATTTTTAACGCCAAACTTACCGAAGGAGTGTAAATTCCACGTTCCAATGTATTGATGGTTTTCCTTGAAACTTCAGCAAGGTCAGCAAGCTCAGATTGAGTAAGATCGAATTTAGCACGCCATACTTTTAGATTGTTATCAATTTCAACGCTCATTCTTTCTCCTGTGAGTATTGACTGTACGTTGTTACCAAACTCCCTATGGCAATAATACCCAAAGTGATATACAGTCCGTTTATTTCAAGCAAATAATTACTGCTAAATAATACTTTCTGAATAACTGCACAAATGGCATAAAATGTAGCAGATATTAAACAACCTAAATATCCTGTGGCTCTCGATTTGTAATCTACCTCTATAGCTCTCTCATCACTCATTTGTTTTTGAAGCTTTTTATCCTTGTTAATAACCAATGACGCTTGAAACATTTTAAATGCAAACCAAGCAGCAATAACATATAAAATCATTCCAATAATTGATGAAGCGGTTCGAAACTCTTCACTCCATTGTTCATGATAAAAAAGACCTATTACAGTTGATAGTATTGCCAAGCTTGTAAATAGCATAAATAACATAGTAGATTTGTTGTGTTTTTCTGTTGTGTTGTCCGTTTCTTTACTCATAATGTAACCTTAAATCGTCAAAAAGTAACACATATGTTACTTTATAAAATATTATTGTCAAGCACATTTAAAAATTTATTACACAATAGTAAAGTTCATAATTAAATATTTTAAATATATTCTGGGAATTATTCCTAATTTACTCTCTTAACCAATTTATTTGATATCCTATCTCTCCCTCGCTAGATTGATATTCATGATGAATACCTAAATTAGGAATGGCAACGAGTTGTTTTTTTGCAAATATCAATGGGATCTGATCCCTTTCCCAAAGCGGGATATCAGCATTTTGAAATAAATATTTAAGGCTTCTACTAGGTTGATCTGGAAAAGGCTTTAATTTTTCACCTGTCTCTTATACACATCTGACGC
>CAJXVJ010000028.1 GCA_913061105.1 uncultured Alcanivoracaceae bacterium
GATGTGTATAAGAGACAGTAACTATGAATAATTCAAGAATTTTAATATCAGTTTTAACTGCATTTTTGTTGGTATCACCGAGCTTTGCTCAAGATGATTCAGCAAGTGATAAACTTAATACAATGATTGAGAAAGGAATGAAAGACTGGCAAATACCAGGACTTTCAACCGTGGTTGTAAAAAACGGCAAAGTTGTATTTAAAAAAGTATACGGTATAAAAGACATTGAATCTAAAGAATCAGTTGATGAAAACACATTGTTCAGTATGGGGTCAACAACAAAAGCACTCATTGCTATTTCCTTAGGAGTTCTTGTTGATCAAAATAAATTAAATTGGGATGATAAGGTCGGAGATCATTATCCAAACTTTAAACTTTCAGATCCATACATTACAGCCAATGCAAGAGTAGTAGACTTGCTCACACATAATCTCGGTATCGGAAATGCAGATTTACTATGGCTACTAAATAATTTATCGACAACCGAGACATTAGAAAAATTTAAATACGCAAAAAAAACATACCCTCTGCGCGGAGGTTTTACTTACCAAAATATCATGTATGCTGTTGCTGGAGAGTTGATTGAATCTGTCAGTGGGCAGCATTGGACAGATTTTGTGGATAATGAAATTCTAAAACCTTTGGAGATGAATCGCACACAAACCAAATCGGCTGATATCAAGAAAATTGGTAACTACACCGCACCCCATAATGTTGATTTAGGTGATAGTGTTATCAAAGTAAGCCAAACTTTTTCTGATCAAATTGGAGCTGCTGGAATGGTTTGGTCCAATACAAATGACATCAGTAATTATTTGATGTTTTTAGTTAATGATGGAGTATTTAACGGAAAGGCTATCTTAAAACCTGCTACTTTTAACTATTTATTTAAGCCGCACTCGATATTAGATGATAATGATATTTATCCAACCAAAACCCTAACAAAACCCAATTGGAGTACTTATGGACTGGGTTGGTTTCAGCAAGATTATAGGGGCACTAAACTTGATTTTCATTCAGGAAGTTTACCGGGCCTTGTTGCAATGGTAGGTGTTATGCACGATAAGAACACCGCCGTTTATGTGTTTGCTAACCTCGATCATGCTGAACTTCGACATGCCATAATGTACAAAGCGCTAGACCTTTATGCTTTCAATGATGATAAGAAAAAATGGCACAAGGACATTTTCAAACTATATTCTGGAATTAAAGTAAAAGCAAAGAAAGCAACTAAGAAAAGAAATGAAGAGCGTGTTAAAAATACAAGCCCATCATTAAGACTAGATCAATATACAGGAACCTACCAAAATGAAATGTTAGGTACAGTTAGTATTAGTTTAGTAAAAGGTCAGTTGATTATAGACTTTAATAATCATTTGAAGTTTCCAATGAAGCATTGGAATTACAACACATTTAAAACAAACAAAGACCTTAAATGGCAATTTGAACTCATGATTAATTTTATGATGAACACCTCAGGAAAAATACAAGAACTGGATGTTTTTGGAGAGAAGTTCGTAAAAGAAAAAGTGAAGAATAAAGACTAAGACATTATCTAAAAAATCGGACTATGAACCTTTTTAAAAGTCTATATTTATTATATTTTAAACCGAAAGGTTTTGAGATTGTTGCGGAGCGTACCATTTATGATTTTTTAGGAATAAAAACCTATAAAAAATTCCTGCCAACAACAGGCGACTTAATGCGCCGCTGGCGAAAGATAAAACAAATAGATTTGAGCCAATCCGATAAAGTGACGCAATTGCACCAATACGAAAAGCAAACCAGAACTTACGAATGGCGGCACATCATCGGCGCGATACTTTTTGTTTTATTGACATTGATGCTGGAAAGAGAGCTCACTCTTTTTGACTGGATTTTTTTGCCATTACTCAATTTATATATCAACATTTATCCGATTTTCTTACAACGCTACAACCGCATAAGAATAGTTAAGGTGTTGAAAAAATATGGGTTTGATGACCCTTACGAAAAATCTTAGTATTAAGATTTAGAATAAATACTATTGTTTTAGATCAAAAAGATAAATGGATCCTGAGTTTTCACCTTTATCATTATCTCTATTGGCAGAGATGATTGCCCTATTGTTGATTAATGAAGTGTGCCATCCGAAGACTTCACCAGGTGCACCATCATCAGCTGTTAACTGATTTTTGAAATCCCAAGTATTGCCTTTGCGCTTGAAAACATAGGCAGATCCTGAGTTTTCACCTTTTTCATCTTGAAACATGGCTCCAATCAAAGCAGTGTCACCATCAAGTGCAACGCTGCGGGCAAACCTATCATCTGCTGCGCCATCTGGAGCTGTGAGTTTGGCTTGTTGATGCCAGGTGTTTCCTGTACGCGTAAACACATAAGCAGAACCTGAATCAACTCCCATGATGTCATCATCATCTCTGCGAGCTGAAATTAAAGCTGTATCGCCATCAAGAGCGACTCTTACACCAAAAATATCGCCTTTTGCACCATCATCCGCCATAAGTTTAGCCTGTTGAGTCCATATGTTGCCTGTACGT
The DNA here is from genome assembly GCA_913061105.1 of uncultured Alcanivoracaceae bacterium. GTDB lineage: Bacteria > Pseudomonadota > Gammaproteobacteria > Xanthomonadales > Marinicellaceae > NORP309. The sequence continues at coordinate 2,538 of CAJXVJ010000028.1, forward strand.
GTAAAGACGTAAGCCGCACCGGCATTGAAACCTTTTTCTTCATTAAGGTCAGCACCAATCACAACAGTGTCACCGGATAATGAAGCGCTGATACCAAAGACATCACCCTCAGAACCGTCTGTTGCAGTCAATTTGGCTTGTTGAGCCCATGTGTTTCCAGTGCGGGTAAAGACATAGGCTGATCCGGATTTATTGCCCTTGTCATCATCATGCGGGGCGCCAATTATTGCAGTATCACCAGAAAAGCCAATACTCCAACCTAATGAATCGCCTTGAGTGGCATCATTGGCTGTGAGTTTAGCTTGTTGTACCCAGTTCTTTCCAACACGTGTAAAAACATAAGCCGAACCAGTATCTTCTCCAATAACATTGTCATCATCTCGTATGACACCAACAATGATTGTATCTCCAAGAATGGCAACTTGTCCGCCAAACTCATCTTTTGACATGCCATCATTGGCAAAAAGTTTGGCCTCTTGTTTCCAGTCATTGCCATGGCGGGTGAAGACGTATGCAGCACCAACATCTTCTCCTTTGATCTCATGGTCAACTTTTGGAGCGCCTATTACCACACTATTTCCTGATTGTGCTACACCATAACCGAAGAAATCATTTGCCATCCCATCAACGGCTACAAGCTTTATCGGTTTTATTGGCGCGTGTTTACAGCCAGACATTGCACCTATTATTAGTAGAATCAGTACATTCAGAATAAATCGGGATCTATATAAAATACAATTCATTTAGTCTAGTTTTTTTAAATCAGTAAGTATGACAACAAGGGTTATTTATTGTTCAGTTTCAAGTCAAGGGTATCATAAGAGAAATGTATCATTAATTTTATGACTTTAATTAAGTATAAGGCTATCAACCCTTAATTCCAATATTACACTTCTTACCGACTTCTTGCTATTTATTTAAAACTCATATACTCTAAATCATAAATCAACATCTGTTAAATGGGAAAATCATGAAAAAAACACTAATAACTATTCTGCTACTTATTTCAGTATCAACAGTATCTGCTCGAGGAGATAAACGACTCAATGGTATTGAAAAAGATTTAAACGCGATTCTTGAGACCACAAAGGCCGCAGGTTTTGCTGTGGCAATAGTTGACGGAACAAAAATTATTTACGCTAAAGGTTTTGGTTACCGTGATTATGAGAATAAAACACCAATGGATGCAGACACCTTAATGGCAATTGGTTCTAGTTCCAAATCATTCACATCATCAATTCTTGGTCAGCTTAGAGACGAAGATAAATTAACTTTTGATGATAGCCCTATCAAACATATACCGGAATTAAGATTTTTCAATGACAATTTAAATAGCAACATTATTATTAAAGATTTAATGAGCCACCGCACAGGTATTCCACGGCACGATTATTCTTGGTACATGTTTCCAACAAACGATAAGGATGATCTCATTAAAAGAATCCAATACCATGAACCATTTACTGGATTGAGACAACAATGGCATTACAACAACTTTATGTTTCTTGCTCAAGGTGTTATTGCTGAACGCATTACTGGTAAAAGCTGGGAAGAAAATATTAAAAAGCGCTTTTTTGAACCATTAGAAATGAAAAGATCAAATGTTTCAATTGATGAGTTGGAGAAAAGTTCAAACATAGCCATTGGATATGAGTTAGATGAAGATAAAAAAATCAACAAAATGGATTATTATCATATAGCAGGCATGAGCCCAGCTGGCAGTATTAACAGCAGTGTCAATGAGATGTCTAACTGGATAATTACTTGGCTTAATGATGGGAAATTTAAGGACCAACAAATTCTTTCTGAGTCTTATGTAACTGAGGCGATGAGTTCACAAGCTGTCGTAGGTGCTGCATTTCCTGATAAAGAAGAGCCTGGTATGCATCTTGCCAACTATGGTTATGGTTGGGGTATTTCCTCGTACAGAGGGCATTATAGAGTAGAACATGGCGGAAATATTGATGGGTTTTCTGCCAGTGTTGCTCTGTATCCAAGCGATGATCTTGGAATAGTTGTACTAACCAATCAAAACGGATCACCTGTACCGTATATGGTTCGAAATACAATCGCTGATCGCATGCTGAAAACAAAAAAAACTAATTGGGTAAAGGTCTTCAAAGCTGAAGAAGAAAAACATGAAAAAGCCAAAGAAGATAATAAAGACGAAACAGCTGAGAAACCTGCATTAAGTCAGAAAAACCCACCTCCACATAAATTAGGTGATTACACCGGCAATTATTCACATTTAGGTTATGGCGAGTTTACGGTGACCAATGAATCAGATAAATTATATGCTAACTTTAAGTTAAAAAAATACTTTTTAAAACACCTTCATTATGATGTTTTTGAGCTATTTGAAGTCACTGATACGGGCATTGATACCAAGGATACTGACCCTCTCAAGTTTAACTTTAACATCAATGATGCAGGTGAGATAGTTTCTGTGAAGATGAAAATTGAAGGGTCGTTAGACCATGCCATTGTGTTTGATCATGAGCCAAAAACCATTGATGTTGATTTAGCCACATTGAAAAAATATTCTGGTGTATATGAATTGTCAGGAGAGATTAAAGTCTATGTCAAAAATGAAAAAACATTGCATCTATTTATAGCAGGCCAACCAGAATATGAATTATTGCCAATAGACAAACACCTATTTAAAATTAAGACACTCGATGGTTATAAGGTTGAGTTTGAAGAATCAACTGATAAGTCGATTAAACACTTGACCTTAAGACAACCTAACGGAAATTTTAAAGCTACAAAGAAGGAATAATTTTTTGTTTCTTTTAAATTCGATTTAATGTTATTGAATTAAACACGCCCCAACCCCTCTTGAGAAGGGATTTAGGGGTGTGTTGTTTTAGTAACAAAACTGAGTTTTTATAAATAACCTCAGCCTTCCAAATTATTTTGGTGGGAAGATCCAACTTACGACAAAAAGATTAAAATTCATAATCAAAGCTCACGCCCATGTGTCTGGGTGAACCCAATTGAAGGTATTGTGTACTTTCGTAATTAGGCGGCTCAAGTCCAAAAAAGAATCCTCGGGTGGCAAACTTTTTATCGAAAATATTATTGCCCCATAAAGTTACACTCCAAGCATCGGCTTGATAACCTAGACGCAAATTGTAGGATTGATAAGATTTTGATTGCTGATCGTGTGAATCAGAGAAATAGAAACTGTCTTTGCCATTGGCATCAATGCGTGCGAAGAAACCATTTATGTTTTGGTATTCTGCACCCAATGAAAAAGTATATTTCGGTGCATGGGCTTGGTCTCTGCCATTAAAGTTGCCTTCGGCTGTCACAAAGTCATCAAATTCTGCATTGAGTAAACCCAATGAACCATACACAGCGATACTTTGGCTGATTTGATAGTTAAAGTCGGTTTCTATTCCATAATTACTGCCAGTTGCCGCATTACTGGTTAAATAAACAAAAGTCAGTGGATCATTTGGATCTTCCTGTCGGGATGTGCTGATTTGCATGTCTTCACGCTTTGAATAAAAAACCGAAGCATTCAACTGGAGTTTGTAATCAAGAAAATAACCTTTGATGCCTGTTTCAAGATTCCATAATGATTCGGGTTGGTATTCGCGCAAATTATCAGGAACACTAAGTGATAGGTTAAAACCACCGGCCTTATAACCACGAGATAAAGTCACATAAGAGTTTAGGTTTTTGGATATATCATGGTTAAGAGATATCTGACCACCCCACATATTATCTGTTGGTGATACATCTACACCATTAGTGTCTTTATAATTTGCATCTCTGGTTTCAAACCGCAGACCTGTAGACAGTGTATTAGATTCTGATAGATGTGTATCAAATTGAACAAAAAGAGCCAAGGACTCAGAATCAAATTGACTACTTAATTCTCTGTCCACAAATCCGTTGTATAAATCTAGAATGTCGTTGTTCTCTGCCATATCGAGATAATACAAGCCGACTAGCCAGTCGGTATTATCAAATAATCGACTGTTTTCATTTGAAAGCAAACGAAACTCTTGTGAAATGTGTCGGCGTTCACGGTCTGTATCAGATGTGAAATCATACGGAGCAAACTCACCCCAGTAATCATCGTTGCCCCAATCACCGTCAAAAGAATAAAAAATATCGGCTTTCATATAACTACTGATACTAACTAAATCAAAGGCATTGAGGTCTTTTTTTATCTTCATGCCCAACCCAGTAGAATCTTGCTCATCTCGACCAGGCTTGTCAGAATGGACAACTAAAGTGTTTTCAGGTGAAAAAGCATCGTACCCATTGTTGATGTCGGCTTTTAATAAAGTGAAGTCAATGTTTAAGTTATCTGAATTGTGCCAATGAATTTTACCACGGGCAACAAATTCGTCTCTTTCATTGGTATCATCGACATTGAGAAAGTCGTTGTCACGAAAACCATTGGCATTGTATTGGTGCACTGAAAAACGATAAGCGGCGTTATCACTTAATCCTCCTGTGGCACGAAAGCCAAGCGCCAAATCACCATCATCTCCGATCAATGATTCGAACTTATAAGAATTTTCAAACTCAGGAGCAAAAGTTTTAACATAAATTAAACCTGCCAAACCATTGGCACCATAACGTGTGCCTTGTGGCCCACGAAGCACATCAATTTGTTCCACATCAAACAAGGTGGCGACGCCACCCAAAGCAGAAAAATCAATGTCATCGACCACAAAACCAACAGATGGATTGGGTGCTCCTTCGTATTGTGAGCGTTCGCCAATACCTCGAATTTGGAAATAACGTGGGCGATTGCTACCAGCTGACCAGTTAAGATTTGGTACCAGAGACAGAATGTCTTCAAAATGTTGGGTGCCAGCAGCTTCAATAGTTTCTGAATCAAGCACAGAAATACTGGTGGAGATTTCAGTTTGAAATGTGCCTTCACGTAAATCGGCAATAACGATTTTGTTTTCTAAATTGACTGAAGTGTCATTTTTGGGACGATGATCACTGGTAGTGACAACAGGCTCAAGATCATTTAATCCTTCATCAGACTCTTGTGCGTTTAAATTTAAAGCAAATAAAATACTGCTTACTAGAATTGTTTTTTTCATGGATTTTTACCTTTATTAATTAAGCAAAAATCCGGTGACAGACGTTTTTGAATTGGTTTTTGTTCCATTCCTACGCCGGTACTAACCGGATCAGGTTCGAAGGGTCTGTAATCATGATTACATCTCAGGCAAATGCCACCCCTTGGATGTTGGGTATTTTACACATACTCTCCTGATAAATACCGATAAAAGTGAAAAATACCCTAACATAAGAAGATTGTGAGATTCGTGCATGTTAATTTAGTGACTTTTGGCATAATTATTCATTAATTAAATACTATAGAATGCTTTGCAGAATTAAATTACTTGTCACACCCAACATAGGAAAATCACCCGTGAAAAAAATAATCCCCATATTAATGTCTTTGACATTGTTTGCTTGTCAAGACTCAGAACAGGCACCAACCATAAAAACAGAAGCAGAAAAAGTGGTTGTAGAAGAGGCCAAACCTGTTGTAAATGCACCAGCTGGTCAATTATCGAAGGACATTGTTCCTATTGAAATATTTTTGGATTTAACCATTGTTCCTGATGAAACCTATTTCCATGGCAAGACAAACATAGTAGCCAATATCAATAAACCACAAAAAGAATACTATATTCACGGCAATTTATTAGAAGTTGAAAAAGTTCAGATTAAAGGCGCTGACAATAAAACCATTGATGGCACTTATGAACAAGTCAGCGACAGTGGGGTTGCGTTATTGAGGTTTCCTAAAATCATAAATACAGGAAAAGTGGATTTAGAAATAACATATAAAAGCAAGTTTAACGAAGCATTAGATGGCCTATACCGAGTAAATGATGGTGGTCTAAATTATGCTTTCACACAATTTGAAGCCATTGCAGCGCGTTTGGCTTTTCCTGGATTTGATGAGCCAGCATTTAAGGTGCCATATACCACCAGTTTAACGGTTAAACATGAGCATGTGGCCATTGCCAATACACCTGTTGTTAAAACCACAGAACTAGAAAATGGCATGAAACGCCTAGATTTTCAAAAATCAAAGCCTTTACCATCCTATTTAATTGCTTTTGCAGTGGGCGAATTTGATGTGGTGACATGGGAAGATTTACCAGCCAATAAAGTCAGAGACAGACCGGTTCCTTTATCGGGATTAGCCACGAAAGGTAAGGGTGACAAGTTGGCCTTTGCCCTTGAACACACACAAGAAATATTAGAAAGTTTAGAGTTTTATTTTGAAATTCCATATCCTTATTTAAAATTAGACATAATTGCTGTGCCTGATTTTGGTGCTGGAGCGATGGAAAATGCCGGAGCCATTACTTACCGTGAACAATTGTTATTGTTAGATGATGACTCTTCTGCCAGTGCTAAAAGAAGATACATGGGTGTACATGGACATGAGTTGGCGCACCAATGGTTTGGTAATTTAGTCACCCCATATTGGTGGAATGACATTTGGTTAAACGAAGCGTTTGCCACTTGGATGTCTTATACGGCATTACACACAGTTTATCCAGATCAAAATTTCGACCAGACCATACTCAATGGTTCATTAGGTGCGATGGGTTCAGACTCTTTGGTCAATGCCAGACAAATTAGACAGCCCATTAAGAGCGATCACGACATCAGTGGCGCATTTGACGGAATTACTTATTCAAAAGGCGGTGGTGTGTTAGAGATGATGAATGTGTTTTTAACTCCTGAACAATTTCGCAAAGGCATCCAATCCTATATGAAAAAATTTGCATTTAAAAATGCCACAGCAGATGATTTTATTGCATCAATCAGTGAAGCTTCACAAAATATTCCTGCTGAAGTTATCAAGTCTTCATTTAGTAGCTTTCTCGAACAACCTGGCATTCCCATGCTGAAAATCGACAGCAGTTGCGATGATGGTATCAATTCTGTGGCCTTAACACAAAGCCGTTATTTTCCTATAGGTTCAGAAGGAGATTCACAGAAAAAATGGGAAATACCAGCTTGTATGTCATATGAAATTGATGGTGAAAAACACCAAGATTGCAATATGATTAATGCCCAAGAACAAGAGTTTAAATTGGCAGGTTCGGGTTGTGCGACCTACATCATGCCCAATGCCAATGGTTCAGGCTATTACCGTTATGAAGTTAAGCAAGAAAGTTGGAATAAATTGTTTGATAGTTTAGACAGCTTATCTGATAAAGAAGTGATTTCTTTGAATGATAGTTTTAGTGCAGCTGTTCAATCTGGGTCAGTTGATTTCACAACTTTGATGCGTTTTGCTCCATCAATCGTCACATCAGAAATAAGAAGCATTGCATCATCACCGATGTCTATGATTACCTATATGAAAGAAAAAGTGGCAGAAACTGATGCTGATAAAATGAAATTGGAAAAAGTCGCCAATGGTCTTTATCAAGACCAGTACCAAAGATTGGGCTTTAACTCAAGGGCTCAAGACAGTGAGGAAGACACAAAACTGCGCAGTTCTGTTATTAATTTTATAGCGGATACTGGTAAAAACAAAGCAGTGAGATCAAAACTCATAGATATGGCAAAAGCCTATGTTGGTTTTGGAAAAGATGGCCAATTACACGAAGACCTCGTTGACACAAATCTGATTGGTTTGGCTTTGGCTGTGGCTGTTGAGGATTCGGACATCAAGTTCACTAATCATTTAACAGAGTTACTTGATAAACAAAATGACGGAACCATCAGGGGCCGATTACTCAGAGCCATAGCTTCTAATAAAGACCAAGAGTTTAACCAAGAAATACGTGAATGGATATTATCAGACAGACTTAGGGGCAATGAAATTTACACCATTTTATTCTCTCAAATTGGCGACAAAGACAAAGTAGATGGCATGTGGCAATGGGTTCAAGATAATTTTGAAGCTTTTAAAACAAGAATACCAACTTGGTTTCAAGGAAGAATGCCGATGGTTGGAGGGTCTTTCTGTGACTTAGATAAGAAAAAAGAACTCACAGATTTTTTCGATCCAATTATTGATAGTTTATCAGGTGGACCAAGATCATTGGCACAAACAACGGAAAGCATAGATTTGTGTATCGCTAAGCTAGAACACGATAAGCCAATGTTGAAAGCTTATTTAGATACAATTAAATAACGCCCAATTCACAGAGTTGTTTAAAAGTTGCAAAAAACACCTCTGTGAGTTAAGTTGTAGCTAAAAGAACAGGATTTACCATGCATCAACCAAAGTCTTTTCAGCTAAAAGAAACACAACAAATACTGGATATAATCAGAAACAATTCTCTTGCGACAATTGTTTCTGTTTCTTCCTCTGGATTGGTCGGCAATCACATTCCTATGATTGTGGTGCAAAGAGGCGATCAGTATTTTTTACAAGGGCATGTGGCAAAACCTAACAGCATTTGGAAAGACTACGATGATACTGTCGATGTGTTGGCCATGTTTAATGGACCAGATGCGTATATCTCACCCAATTGGTACCCCAGTAAACACATCGATCACAAGGAAGTTCCTACCTGGAATTATGTGACAGCGCATGTCTCCGGAAGTATGCAGTTTTATCAAGACAAAGACTGGTTAAAAACCCACCTAAATAAACTGGTTGATCAAAATGAAAAAACCCAACCCGTGCCTTGGAAGGTTTCTGATGCACCGGAGGATTACATCGATAAAATGCTCAATGCCATTGTTGGGATAGAAATAGAAATCAAGACCTTAACCGGCAAATCCAAAATGAGTCAAAATCACCCTGAAGCCAACCGACAAGGCGTGGTCAAAGGATTAAAGGCCCAAGACAAGCCAAATATGGCCAAATGGATTGAAAAACCTAACGGCTAATACAGTCATCGTATACAATCCATTTTCATCAATAAAACCTTATCATCATGTATAATTTAAACAGCGAACCCTTCAAACTTGAAAGAGATGTAGATGCCATTGTAGTGCCAACTGGTCAATCGATGAATTTACCTGCAGGTACTGTGGGTTATATTACTCAATCATTGGGCGGCAGTTTTACCGTATTTATTGATGGCAGCATGTTTATGATTTTGGGCCACAATGCCGATGCATTAGGCAAAGAACCCATAGCTTTGCCTGAGCTGAAAGAAAATGCCTCAAAAGAAGATGTTGAACAAGCTGTTTGGAAACAATTGGGCAATGTTTATGATCCAGAAATCCCTGTCAGCATAGTTGAGTTGGGTTTGGTTTATGAGTGCAATGTAAGGGAAACTGATAAAGGTTATGCCATCGACATAGAAATGACTTTAACCGCACCAGGTTGTGGCATGGGCGATGTGTTAGTTGCTGATGCAGAAACCAAAATCAAATTGATTCCAAATATACACATGGTAAAATGTGAAATTGTTTTTGATCCACCTTGGAGTCAACAAATGATGTCTGAGGTTGCTCGACTAGAAACGGGAATGATTTAAAGATTCATTACTACAAACAATCCAAAAACAGCTTTATTATCAAGGTTTCGCTTAAAAATTGAGGCATAAATCAACAATTATAGAATCAACCTGTCACGGCCAGAATTTTTACCTTGGAATAACTTTTGATCGGCTTTTTGCAAGCAAGCATCGAAACTTTCACCTTGATGACCACAAACACCTGCGGTAATTGTTACTGTTATTTTTACTGAACTCAATTCCATTACCGTTTCGCCGATTATCTGTTGCATTTTTTGTGCGCGTAATTTCAAGTTAGACATAGATTTAGATTCGTCTCTTAGTAGAATTAAAAATTCTTCGCCACCCCACCGAGCAATTAAATCAGACTCGGCAGCTTGGCTCTTTAAGCGTTTTGCACTAATCACCAACACTTCATCACCGATTTGATGGCCGTATTGATCGTTAACCTGTTTAAAGTTATCGATATCTGCAATCATCAAGATAACCTCGCCTTGCCATTGCTTCCAATTTGGTTCGCACAGATTAAGAAATCCTCGGCGATTCAACAACCCGGTTAGTGCATCAAGGTTAGCGGCTTGTTGCAGCTTATCATTGGCTTGTTCTAGTTCAACTGTACGTGCTTCAACGCTTTCTTGTAACCATAAGTTGCTTTGCTTAAGTCGCCTTGTTCGCCCAACGATGACAGCCATCACAGCCGCAACCAAGGCAAAAATTGCCAGTGTTTTAGCCCACCAGGTTAAGTACCATGGTGGCAATATTTCAATCAGAAAAGTAGCTGGTGGTAATTCGTATGAAGTAATGGCTTTTGCTTCAAAACGATAATTGCCAGGCGGCAACCTGGTATAACTGGCTGTTGTTTCTTCTTCAGCTGTTTTTAGCCACCTTGTGTCGAAGGGCAATAGTCGGTACTCAAAACCTTGTATAGGCTCATGATGGTAGCCTGGCATTGCAAATTCAAAAGTGATTAAATCTTGATCGTAATTCAACTGTAACTCCCCCTTATAAAGTGAAGTGCTGCCAATTAACTTATCCGTTTCAATTCCTGTTTTATTGATTTCCCAAGGTTTATTAAACAACCGCACTCCACTAATAATAGGAGCAGGAAGAGGTGTGTCATTGAAGGGTTGATACAAATTTTGACGATATAAACCCTTATTGGTTGCAATCACCAGTTCGTTATTTACAACAATAGCTTGTTGAATGGAAACGTTACTGGTCATAGGCAGTCTTGATTGTTGCCAGGTTAACTGACCATCTTTATCAACCGCTAAAACATGATTTTCCGACAATAAAAGCAGTTGTTCATTATTTGGTTGATGGCCATTAAAAGCCGAAAATATACGCAATATGGAATCAGATATTGGCAGTACAGAATTAAACCACTCACCATCTTTCAAGCGCCATAAACTCTTATGCTCACACAATGCCCATAATTGTCCTGTTAGGTCTGTACTGACGTGTTCTATTTCTACACATTGACTTTGGTTGTTTTGTATATCTGCTATAACAAATTTATCTTGTTCGATATCATAACGAAAAAGCCCTGCATTGTTTAATACAAATATTTGATTATCACTGGTACTTGTTATTACAGTTGACGTATTTTGTTGTAGGCCATCACTATGAGACCATTGGCCGATCAATTGACCATTTTGATCTAATCTTGCAATACCACCTTCCCATAAGCTCAGCCACAATGTCTGGTCTGGTGCTTCGGTTAGGCTATAAACATCGGCACTGACTAACTTGCCAGGATCTCCAAAAGCCTGCCAATCTAAAGTGATGGGGTTTAATTGAAGCACACCATTGGCGGTGCCCAACAATAATTCACCATCCTGAGAGTGGGTAATTTGCCAAATTGCTACGGTTGGTAAGTTAAAAGGAGATGGAGAATCTGGAGACATGCGCAATAATTTATTATCTTTATGCCCAATGTGGTATAGCCCACCAGAAGTGGTACCAATAAACAATGCACCGTTTTGGTGATATAGGCTGAATGTATAATCGTTACTGAATCCAATTTGAGTATCGTTTGCAAGACCAATCCAGCCCTGTTGATTATACGCAGGTAAGATGATGCTTACACCATTTTCGTGACCAACATAGACAGTACCATTGCTGCTTTCCAATAATGCACTAACATGCCTGCCACCAATAGTAGAAATGTCAGGAGCATAAAAGCGGCTACTTGATATTTTATTTCCAGAACTGGGCTCAAACTGCTGCAAACCGCCCGCCCACAAACCAGCCCAGATTGAATCTTCGGTTGCCAATATGGTCATTACTCCATTAACCGGCAATGTAAGGTCACCCGACTCAGTATCTGCACCTCTGTGCCAGTGGCGCTGTATTTCACCATGATTGTTTAAGGCATAGAACCCATGTTTGTGTGTCCCAACATATAGGGTGTTATTGTTAACTACTATTTCTCTGACGCGTGTATTGCTCAAATCTGGAGCAAATGCTTGAACCTTGTTGCAATTAGCCGCGCACTGAAATAAACCATGACCGCGAACCGCCAAAATGAGGTTTTGTTTGAACAGTACAATTCGTTCAAGGATTGCATCTTCGGGCAACCCATCAAACGGAACCTTACGACAGGCTTTGTTTTCAGAAAGTTTGTATATTCCCGAGCGCGCTAATGCAATTAAGCCTAAACTGGGGTGTTCAACAATTTGAACAAATGACTGCTCATCTGTGCAAGTTAGAGAAGTAAATTTATTCGTTTGGCTTTGCCAGCGCCATACACCGTCACTGGTGGCCAACAAAATATGACCTGATTCAGCACGCAATATATGTTCGATGGCTGATTTTGGACCATGGCTGACTTTTTGAATTTTATTATTGTGAATCCGATACAAGCCGCTATTGCTGCCTACCCATATTTGCCCAAGCGGGTCTTCGAATAAGGTGTTAACACGGTTAAGTGCGGGCGCTTCTAAATTGATAAACTGGTAGCGTTTCCACAAATCATTAGCACTGACAGTTTGGCAAAGAAAGCAGAAAAAAATCAGCAAGCGATAAAATTTTGTTAACATATGTCCAAGTTTATTTAATTGTTTTAAGCACATGAATAATTAATACTATTAGCGAGTTATTAAACGCAGAGTGGAGCTTTTTACAACTTTTGAAACGTTCCGTGGGTTGTGCAAAGATCTCTAATAGTAATCTCAAATTTTCATATTACATAGTAACTGGCTTTATTGTGGAAATCCAGTAGCCATTACAACTACTTAATGTTTCTTCTGATAACCACTATGCAGCCATTACCAAGGAATTCTCAAGAACATACAAGCATCCAATATAATTGGAATTATTTTACAATCTTTCTAAAAGTGATAAACTTATATTTTAAATTGGCCTGAAAACAAAACTTTTATCCAATAAATCTAAACCAGGAGTACATTATGAAGACAATCATCTCATTACTTGTGATATTTTTAATCACAACAACGGTTCAGTCAGAAACAAAAAACACAAATGAAAATTATGATTCAGAACTGGCAAAAAAAGTAGGCGCTGATGATTATGGCATGAAAAGTTTTGTGTTTGTTATTTTAAAATCAGGAGAGAACAAATCAACTGATCAAGAGTTGCGCAACAAAAGCTTTAGAGGACACATGAACAATATACGCCGCTTGGTAGCTGAGGACAAAATGGTTGTCGCAGGACCATTTGGTAAAAATGACAATGACTATCGTGGTTTGTTTATCTTAAATGTAAAAACCCTTAAAGAAGCCGAAGCCTTATTAAATACAGATCCAGCCATCAGTGCGGATTATCTTAGAGCCGAAATGTACGAATGGTACGGGTCAGCAGCACTGTCAGAATACCTTGAGGCTTCAGATAAAGTGTGGAAAGTAAAGCCGTGAACTATGGTATAAAATAATTAAATGGCTAATCCTAATTTCTGAAATAAAGCACCATTAACCCAGTGATTTAAAAAGTTGGCTTAACAATTAACTCTATCTCATAATCCTCACCATTGACAATGAGGGAGGCTTGCTTGCCATTTTCTACCCATATTGATGGTTTGCTTTCAACTTTTTCACCGTGATTATTAAATGTGACGGTTGCATTTACCATAACAGAGTTTTCATCGATCTTATTAACTGTGATGGCAAAAATAAAATTAGTAGGTTTTGTTGGTTGTAATTTTGATGAAGAAAATATATCTGATTCTTTGCCATAAGAAACCTCCTCGCCATAATCAATCACTATTCTAGATTCAATCTTTCTGGTGTCTTTAGCAGTTGCTTTTAATGTAATGCTGTATTCTAAATCTATTTGATTTTCATTGAGATTAATTTTTTCACCCTTTTCATCATAAACTGGCGTACCAGCTGAACCTGATGATGTTCCAACCAAGGGCATTAACAAAAATGGCGTGACTATTGCTAGAAAAACCATGGCTTTGTGGTGTTTTTTCATATTGAATTCCTTTGTTAGTTGTTTAATGCGATATATGTTTAATTTTGATTTTCCAAAAAATGTGCTTGTTAGTGGGCCAGATGCTTTGTGTTGATTTAACAGTATTTGCGCCAAATCTTTTTGATAAGAATTATTTAAACTTTGTTGTTTACACATTTCATCACAGCTTAATTCTATATTGTTTCTTGCCTGTTTTGAAAGAATAAGAACGATTGGGTTCCACCAGAATATTTTCTGAATAAAGGTGATGATAAGCAACCATATCTGGTCATTGTTTTTGATGTGTTGTAATTCGTGCTGAATAATACTCGGTAAAGATTCAGAACCAATATGTTTGTCGCCTATGAAAATTTTTGGTTTTATTGTTCCTACAGTAAATACATTATCGTTATCTAATACTTGATAAACTTCAGTTGAGTTTATTGTTTTGTAAACACTAGATTTTAAAAAATAATTTTTAAGCTGACGTTTTAATGAAACCAAGTCATGAAGAAAAAGCACAAAACCAATTACGATTAATAACATAAAAATTGTTTTAAATGATGTGAAGGGTTGATCAGGTACAGTAGAGGCTATGCTTTGTTTTATCGCCCCATTAAATTCAGATATTTCTGATGAGATAAAAACAAGATTTTGTTGATTTAACAAGCTATAGATTAAATCATAAGGAACAACCCAACTGATTAGTGCTAACATTATCAATCTGAACCGAATACGAAAAGGTGCGGTTTTTAATGAACATAAATATAAAAAAATGAGCAAACTGAATATGAGATTAAAGGCAAAATACTGATACATGTTTATTTCCTTTTGTCTAAAACTGACTGCAAGTAAGCCAAATCATCGTCAGAAAGTTTTTCATCTTCTAATAAGTGATTTAATAATAAACGAGGATTGCCAGCACATACTTTGCTGATAAATGTTTTTATCAAAGGCTTTTGTAATGATGATTGTTCTATGGCTGGCGCATAAACTATTGTGCGGCCGTAGTTCTTTATGCGTTTTATGGCTGACTTTTTCTCTAAACGGTCAATGATGGTCTTTACTGTGGAGTACGTGACATTTTTGGTCTTGCAAATTTCTTGATGTAAGGCTGGTGCTGTTGATTCTTTAAGTTCCCACATCAGGTTGATTACTTCAAGTTCGAATTCTGATAACTTCATATCTCTACGTTTGTAATTTAATAATGACAAGTGTAGAGATGAGTTAATGAAATGTCAAGATTAAAATATCATTTATTTAAATACAAGCCATTGCTTTTTATGTATTTGATAATCTCGCTTGATAAACACAGATCCATTTCAGAATGATAAAAGCTATTTCTAATAACTGTGGATGAAGTATCAACTGATGTTCCTTTTTCAACTATATGGACTTCTGAATTAATGTCACTTAATCGATCAATAAATGCTTTGTTAATCTTATGACCAGGTCTTTGATTAATTAATAAACCAGAAAATTTAAGGATTTCTTGCCATCCAAACCATTTTCTAAATTTTGGCCAACGGCCCTGAAAATGGTCAGCGCTAACCATAAACAAGACATTCTGTAAGTTTAATTCTTTTAAAGTATTTAAACTATAATTGTTTTCACCTGTTTTTTCAGCGATGCGTTTTTCTATATTACTAACCACTATGTTGCAGCTTAGTTGCGAAGATAATTTTGTTGCCACCAATTCACACATCTCATAGCGTTTATTAAAGTCAGAATAAGGAGATTTTTTTCCGGCAATTAGATTTGGTTGAAAAACCGGAATTAAGATAAAGTTTTCAATATCAAACCCTTTTTCGCGTAGATACTGAACACCGTTAATTATGGCTTGTTCGTGGCCTTTATGAATGGGGTCTGCAGTGAGACCAAAAATAACCGTATAAGCATGTGACACAAGATTTTCTTTATTACCCAAAGGTGAAACAGGTTAACATTTTAACTTTATTTGTGGTGATTGGTACTTTTATTAAACTTTTTCCTACTGGCTATGAATCATATAAAATTCTATCGGAATCTTATGTATAATAATTCTCTTGAAAATAACAACAATTATTGACTGAATGGTAACAAAACACTATAAACCAGAAATTGACGGTCTGCGAGCCATTGCTGTCTTATTGATTCTCATGTTTCATGCAGGTTTTGATTGGGCATCGGGAGGCTATGTTGGTGTCGATGTGTTTTTTGTTATCTCTGGGTTTTTGATTACCCGTAACATACTACGTGATATGGAAAATGGTCAGTTTTCTTTTTCACTTTTTTATATCAGAAGAATAAAACGTTTATTTCCTGCGCTTTTAGTGACATTGGTCATCACCTTGCTTTGCGCATATGTGTTATTTTCTCCAGCAGATTTAGAAAGATTGGGAGCGTCAATACAATATGCGGTATTGTCGGTTTCAAATTTCTTTTTTTGGCAAGAATCAGGATATTTTAATGAAGGATCCGAAATCAAACCCTTGTTGCATACATGGTCGTTGGGTGTTGAAGAACAATTCTATTTGATATGGCCAGCTATTATCGTCGCGATTTCTTTGTTGCAGAAAAGAGCGGCATTGCTTGTATTTTTTATTTTGGCTTTTATTGTTTCTTTGTGGCTAAACAGTGTATATCTGACAGATTATGCCAGTACTGTATTTTTTCATTTGCCTTTTAGGATTTTTGAATTTTCCATTGGAGCATTGTGTGTGTTTATTTCTGTTAAACAATTTGATAATAAGATTGTAAGCAATGCATTGTCACTAACAGGGATATTGTTGATTGGGGTTGCCAGTGTCATATTTGATGAAAACACACAGTTTCCAGGTTTCAGTGCGCTCGTCCCGTGTTTGGGAGCAGCATTGGTTATAGTTTCAGGACAATCGTTAATTGGCCAGCATTTATTAAGCCATAAATTCATGCTAAAAATAGGTTTAATTTCCTATTCGGTTTATTTAATTCATTGGCCCTTAATGGTGTATTACAAATACTGGAAGTTTAGCGATATTATTTTGATTGAGCAAATTGGTTTAATCGTTTTATCATTGCTTTTGGGATTTTTGATGTGGAAGTTGATAGAAAGACCCTTTAGGTACAAAACCAAACCCAATTCAAATCATAAATTTTACCTAAAATTTACGTTGCTAGTCACTGCAATAGTTATGCTTGGGTATTGGACCCAATATAAAAAAGGCTGGCCCAATCGATTCCCCCAAGAGTATTATATGGGCCGGGAAGAACTAAAACAGAACCTAGACAGGTACTGGCTTGATGTAACAGAAATCATAAAAGTTAAAACCGAAGGCAATAAAAATATAGTCGTTTTGGGCAATTCACATGCCGTGGATTTGATTTATGCTTTGGTAGAAAATGACTCGCGTTTAAATTTTACATTTTTAAACTCTTGGTTTAAGTGTTACAATTTTGGTACAGCGATTAAAAAACAAGACAACAAAACCTGTAATGACAGGAGAAATAGACACTTTAAAAACCCTGTTTGGGAAAATACAGAGGCCATCTATTTACATGATAACTGGCCAGTCTTGAATTTAAAGGACTTAAACAAAAGGCTAACAGAGATCCGCGCAATCAGCCAAGCCCCTATCTATGTGTTTGGACCGAAAATGGCTTATGATAAAACCATAACTTCCATTGTTTTATCACACATGAGAATGTCATCAATGAATCATTACAGCCAACAATTTTCAAAGTCTGAATATCTAAATCGTCTCAATTCAGGAGTTAAAAAGTATATTGCCAATTCAAAAATAGCAGACCTATACTTCATAGATGTTTTGTCCATACAATGTGGGGATAAAGGCAATAACCTGTCTCTTATACACATCTCCGAGCCCACGAGACAGGCAGAAATCTC
>CAJXVJ010000029.1 GCA_913061105.1 uncultured Alcanivoracaceae bacterium
CGAGATTTCTGCCTGTCTCGTGGGCTCGGAGATGTGTATAAGAGACAGTATATAAAGACCTCTCTTTAAGTTATTAGATAACTTAATTATATTATTTTCTTACTTTACATCATTGATGTGGGTCAATTATTTTGTATTAATTTCCTGAACTAACAACCATGGTACTGCAGTGATGGCCATCAACGTTGCATTTTCTTGACTCCATTTAATCGCATGATCATCATGGGCGCGTGTGACTTGTTTTTGAGTAATAAGTTTTTCTAACTCATCACTATTATCTGCTTGAATAATTAAAGCGACATCGAGTATGTCTAACTCTTCAGAAACGATAACAATCATGCCTCTGGCAAAAAACTGTTCAATTTCTTTGTATACAATCGGCGCACATTCTTGCTGCAGTTGTTCTCGAGTTTTATGTTCTTCTTGATTCATAATAGCGTTAGTTTAAAGCAAACACGTTTAATTTTACTTTTGGCAAAATCTGGAGACAAACTTTTTTGAGTCATATCGTCGATTGTAAAATAGTCTGATAGATTTTCATCAATTTTAAATTTACGGTAATTATTTGAAAAGAGTATTTCTCCTTCTTCATTCAGCAAACGCTTACAGGACAATAACAATTGTTTGTGGTCACGTTGCACATCCCAGTCTGTTGTTCTTGAATGAGAATTTGAATAAGTGGGCGGATCTACAAAAATCAAATCAAATTTATGGCTACAGCTGCTGAGATACTCTAAAACATCACTGCGAACAAGTTTGTTCTTATAGAGGTCTACTCGGTTAATTTGAAAATTCTCTTTTGCCCAATTTAAATAAGTTTTTGAAGAATCCACACTGATAGAGCTATCTGCACCACCCATAGCGGCTGCCACAGTGATACTACCAGTATAACTGAAGAGATTGAGCACAGATTTATCTTTAGATTTAGACTGTATGTAACTTCTAATCCAACGGTGATCTAAAAACAGTCCTGTGTCTAAGTATTTTTCTAAATTTACAATATACTTACGGTTGTCTTCATGAACAATAAGATTTTCAGAATCTACAGTTCTCTTTTCGTATTGATTATTGCTGGCTTGTTTTTGACGTGTCTTTATGTGAACCTTGTCATTTTTGATATTTAAAGCCACTTGAGCACCAAGAACAGCATCATCTAGACGTTTCTTGGTTTTCTTCTCTGGTATATCATTCGGGGCTTTGTATTCTTGAATGTTAATGTGATTGTTGTACACATCAATCGCTACTGCGTATTCAGGAATATCAGCATCATAAACACGATAAGCTGTTATGTTATCTTTATTAATCCATTTTTTTAACCGATTAATGTTTTTCTTTATTCTGTTTGCCACCATTTGTGCCGTTTCAGGCAAGGCGTGTTTTTGACCTTCTGGAGAATTTAATTTCTTTTTATTCTCAATATCAAATGTAATTAAAGTAATGAGTAAATCACCATTCATTAATTTCCAGGATTTTGTTGCCCTAAACCCCAATAAAAACCCTTGGTTTTTGGCATGGGTCATAATGGCTGCTTTTGACCCAATCGCTTTGTTTGCCATCCATTCACCCAATTGGCGCCATGTGCTGTCGACGTTTTTCTTTAAACGCACACCATAGGGTGGATTACAAACCACCAAGTTGTTTTTAGCAGGTATGGAAAAATGTTCAAATGTTTTGTATTGACACTGAATTTTATCTTCAGCATTTAATTGATAAGCATGTTCTTCTGTAATTTTTACAGAATCTTTGTGATGATCTGCACCGATTATTTGGCCCTGAAAATTATCAGTACCAGCAATCATTCTTGTTTTGGCATCATACAAGATAGCATCCCACTTATCTTGATCAAAATGCTTCCATGTCTCAACACTGTACTGTGGGTTGGTCAAGCCTGGTGCAATGTCACATGCCATCAAGTACCCTTCTGTCAAAAACGTCCCTGAGCCACACATGGGATCGATTAAATTGTAATTCTGCTTTGACAGTTCTGGCCAATTAGCACGGATTAAAACGGCAGCAGCAAGGTTTTCTTTTAATGGTGCCTTTGTTAAGGTTTGTCTGTACCCACGCAAATGTAAACTGCGACCTGATATATCATGATAAACCAATACATGGTTATTTTTTAGCACCACACTAACAGACAAGTCTGCATTAGTTTTAACAACGTCTGGTCGCAATTCAGATGTCTCTCTGATTCGGTCGCAAATGGCATCTTTAACCACTTGTGATGAATACTGTGTGTTGCGTAATTCTTTGTTTGTGCCTTTAAAATTTATCGCCAATGTATTTGGAACAACATTAACTTGTTCAAGCCAATCAGTTTGGTAGATGGCATCGTATAGCTCATCAGATGTAGTCACTTTTAATTGATTGATTAAAACCAAAACCCTATTTGCTAATCTTGACCACAATAAACAATGCATCAAAACCTCAGGACTGGCGTGAAAAACCACTCCAGATAGTTTTTCTCTAACATCTATCGCGCCATAGGAAATCAATTCATCCTTTAACAATAATTCTAGATGTTTTGGACAACTGGCATAAGCTTGGTGAAGGTTAGATTGTTGATTTTGCACTGTTAATGTAACTCTACTTTTATCATTTCTTGCATACTTTCGGCTTTTCTGCGCGCCGCATTAATTGAATTGTCTTTGGCCAAACACACTCCCACACGTCTTTTTCCAGCCACATCAGGCTTTCCAAAAAGCCTAATATTTGTATTGGGCAACCTTAAAGCTTCAGGAATGCCTGTAAACGTTGGGTTTTGACCATGCCCACTGGCTGTGATGACATGTGATGCTGATGGTGCAAGCTGTGAAATTTTAGGAATTGGCAAACCAAGAACAGCACGAACATGTAGCGCAAACTGAGACAAATCCTGTGAGATTAGTGTCACCATTCCTGTATCATGAGGCCTGGGTGAAATTTCAGAGAAAATAACTTCATCACCTCGGACAAACAATTCAACACCAAACAAGCCCATACCGCCCAATTCATCAGTAATTTTTGTTGCAATGTCACGGGCTTTGGCAAATGACAAATCAGTCATTTGTTGTGGTTGCCACGATTCTTGATAATCGCCATCCACTTGTCTGTGTCCTATGGGCTCACAAAAGGCTGTTCCATCAACATGTCTTACCGTTAATAAAGTAATTTCATAATCAAATTTAACAAATCCTTCAACAATAACTCTTCCGGCTCCAGATCTTCCAGCACTTTGAGAGACATCCCAAGCTTGTTTTAACATGTCTTCAGATTCGATTAACATTTGACCTTTGCCAGATGAGCTCATCACAGGTTTAACTATACAAGGATAACCTAATTCATTGGCTGCATGAGAAAAGCTTTCAAAATCATCCACAAATTTGAACGGACTTGTGGGAATATTAAGAACATCAGCTGCCAACAATCGAATACCTTCTCGATCCATGGTTAAGCGTGTTGCTTTAGCGGTAGGAATTACATTAAAACCTTCCACTTCTAGCTTTATGAGTTCATCAGTCGCTATGGCTTCTATTTCAGGTATGATTAAATCGGGTTTTTCAGATAAAATGACTTTCCTTAATGCCTTACCATCAAGCATATCTACAACACGGTATTTATCAGCCACGTGCATGGCAGGCGCATTTGCATATCGGTCAACTGCGATGACATGACACCCCAATCTTTGTGCTTCTATAACCACTTCCTTGCCTAACTCGCCAGCGCCCAATAACATAATTTTAATTGGTTCTGAACGATCATGTGTAAAGTAATACGACATGTCAATATTTCCTCTAGTGTAATTTCCCATTTTGATTTTGGATTATAACATTAAGGCTTGTGATTAAATATGTAATTTATTAAAATACTGTAAAACTTAATACTAATTTATGGATTGAATAAATTGTTTAAATAATGGAACACTTAGATAAAATGTGATTTTAAATTGGCATTAATCTTGTCTAAATATAATGAACTTAAATTCATATAAACCGCATAATATAACAGCATATAAAAATTTAAAAAATTAAAACTATTCTTCTTTACTCTCACCAACTAACTTATAAGCCATAAATGCTAATAACAATATAACAAAACCTAATATCAACCAAAATGTTAGTTTTGCTTTATCGCTTTCCTCTATGGTTTCTGGATGATCAACAACCTGATTAACAACTGTATTGCTTTTATTTATTACCACATCATCTGAAAAGTACATATTTCTGGGCAGTTGACTAAACCAATTATTAGGCGCCAAGTGCTTTTGAGATTTGTTTCCATAGTAAATTGAAAATGGGCCCTCTCCTTGGGCTAAAAATTCAATTTGGTGGTTCCTCCATGAAAATTTTACAGATTTAACAGAAGTATTATTGATGTGGTCATCAAAAACAACCTTCCAATACCTGTTGGTGGAACGGCGAATATTGATAAGATTTTTATCATTGACTTGCCCATCAATCAATATAGAATAAATATTACCTGAGCCAGCATAATGCCACTTTGATTTATGGCTATTTCTAGAATAAATAGAAACACTTGTTAAAATATTTTTTTGGTTAAAATCAATTTTAAAAGATTCGATTGGGAAATAACCCTTTGAATCAAATATAATAGCATTGTCATCTAAAAACTCAATGTTTTCAGATACATTCCAATGATTTTGGCCCTTAGTTTTATGAGTAATAAAATGGGCATGAATGCTTTTAATTTCAGGTCTAATATTGTTTTCAAAAACCAATTGATAATACAAATATTTCTTATGATTCAAATCAATCGCATTTTCCAATATGATTTTATTGCCTGATTTAATTTCTAACAATTTTTGACGTGCTTTAACGGTTTGCCAATTGGATAAATCATTACTGCCAGATAATTTGACATAGAACAAGCGATTGCCTTGGTTTTCAAAGTGCCAATCTAAACTGAATTTCTCAATTTTCTGATCCTTCAATACTGATGCATCAATGTATATTTTAGAATTATCAATATTTTCTTGGTTTTGAATAAAATGGCGCATGGATTTTGAA
Organism: uncultured Alcanivoracaceae bacterium; assembly: GCA_913061105.1. GTDB lineage: Bacteria > Pseudomonadota > Gammaproteobacteria > Xanthomonadales > Marinicellaceae > NORP309. The sequence continues at coordinate 5,007 of CAJXVJ010000029.1, forward strand.
GTTTCAACAGTGTAATCTTCATAATTTCCAGATCTTGTCGTTCGAACCTGTTTGGTATTTATGGGCAGTGAAGTGGTTTTATTCAATTTAAACGTCGGTAATGATGTTTGTGTATATTGGAGTTTGATTTCATCACTGTTCAACACAATCCGCATGGGCACAAAATCACCGGTTGTATTCACTATCCTAACATCGGATAAATAGGGATAAGCCACTGTTCTATAGACATCTTCAGGAATATCAAACACGAAAGCAGCATGACCTTCTTTTAATTTCAATGACATCTGATTCTGGTAATCACTTTGATCAGCCATAATCACATGAGAGAAAAAGAAACCCAGGCAAAACAGTGTGAGATTATTTCTGTTCATGATTGTTGCTCGACTTCAACTTTGTCGGTTCCTTTTCTATCAATCTTTTCAATATCTGGTGGTAATGGTGAAAAATAACCCACCAATGATAACAGCACACCAACAGATAAAAAGGCAATGATGCGTTCAACAGTGCCTGAGGCTGACATATCAATTAAAAATAATTTGGCGACAACAACTACCATTAAACCAAGGCCAACCAGCCACATAGTGCGAATGTGTTTTTTAGCCGCCAAAACCATTAATATCACAGCTGTCAATGACCACAATATACTAAAACCAGATTGAATCATTAAGGTTTTAAACATAACACTCCATTTGTATTCAATAGCGTACCAGAAGTGGAAACAACGCAACATGCTCGCATTTAAGACGATGAATGCCGTCAGCGCTAATAGTGTATAGACGGTTCTTTTCGATTCATCAAATACTGCTATGATTTGGCTCTTGAAAACTTGGTAAACAAGCAACACAAAGGCAAACCCAGATAAATCTAAAATATTCAATAAAGGCAGATATGGAACAAATGACAAACTACCAGGTGGGGTAAAATGGTTATGCAATACTGAAATAAAAGTTGCTGTTAACAACACCAATAATCCATGATTAAAATACGTGGTTTTTTGGTCTTTGAACGGCCATATTTGTGTATTCTTTAATAAATATAATGCTGTACTGATGATTAAAAAGCCAACGGTTACTGTGCCATTTAGCCAGATACTGCCTGCTCCAAACAAATGCTGACTGAATTGATGCAATTCGAACACAGCCACGAAACTAAATAGCAGAAGGCTTAACAGATGATAGATATGACTGTACTGCATCTTTTTGTCATATATTCTTAACAACCAATAATTTACCAACAAGGCCAATGCCCATACCAAAAGTCCATAACTCTGATGGAATTTATAACCATCAACAAAAATAGCCAAACACATATAAGCCAAATAAAGCGAATAGGCATATTTAACCATGTGCAAAGATTTCCAATTGAGTTTATGTGCCAATAACACCCATACAACCACTGACAATGAGATAAATACTAGCCCACTGTTAACAAAACTCATGCCCAATAAGTAGGATTGTAATTCCATGTACCCAAAAGCCACCCAAGATACTAAAGCAATAGAAAGCACAATATTTGAAATCATCATTAATAATGAATTGTTTGATTCATCCACTGGCTTATTCGCTCTTTGCCAATACCATGCGGTTATAAAATGGGTTAAACAATAAGTGACAAATCCTAAGAATCGAATATTGGCAAACATGGGTAATTCAAGGTTGACTCTTGGAACAAGAATAAACGAAAGCAACATCAGTAAAACAACAATTGTTGAAGATAATTTATAACTGAACAGTTTCAAACGAATACCCAGTAGCATCATGACCAAAGCTGTAAGGGCCATCATCATTTCTACCAGTAAAAACTTCGGAATCGGGTAATACAATGTAATTTCAAGTACAAAAGTTAACAACCAATTGATTAACCCTAAAAACAAAAACACATAAGAAAAGTAGCTGTATAATTCAGGTAATTTGTGCCTTTTCTGTGATGCCCAATACCATGACAGATAAAGGTGAACCAAAGCCATAATAATAAACCCGACAAACCTAATGTTCAAAAATACCGTATTTTGCCTATCCATATTAGGCAAGCTGGTGTCAATTACTGCTAACATCATCAAAGCTGTACCTATTGACAATATTTTTATTAAATCAAATTTAATTTTATTGGCCACAAACATTAAAGCAAAAACCGTCAAGGCTAAAAATATTTGCAAATATAGAAACTCTGTAACTTCATAATGCACTTTGATTTCATTAATGCCTGCAAATACCCACCAAACGACTGAGACAAACATCATTCCCTGAGGAATCATTTTTGACTCCCAATCAAATAATCTAGTCACGTGTTTGCGCGAATACAGACTGATAAATGCCGTGGCACTAACAATAATCAGAGAACCAATAAAGTCTGCATTTATCCACGGCAGTGTCTCAAATGTAGTTCTTGGATCTACAAAAAATGCAGCCGCTCCCAATGCAGTTAAGGCATAACCGCTAAAACGTGGAAACAATCTGGATTGACGTATGCCTACCCATATTAACGCACTGCCTTCTGCCACCCACATGGCCGAGGTCACTCTTCCATCAAACCCAAGTGGTATGGCCAATGTGGCAAAACCAATTCCGAGTGCCACAAATGATTCGATTAAATCTTTCATATAGGGCTTTTTCATGAGCTTAACTAAAAATGCCAATACCACATAAAACACGCCCAATGCCAATGCTGAATAAGCCAACCCATACTCACTGTCTTTTAACAAGGCTGCTTGTAAGGAAAAACCCACTAATGGTGTTCCAAAAATAATCGTTCCATCCATGATTCCTTTGAGCTTAGGCGGTTGTTTAATCGCAAATAGAACTGCAATAATTGTATAAAGAAGAAAATAGCCAATAAGAAAAGGTTCTACACTTAAGAAAAATTCAGGCTTGTAGTATTTGTAACCCCATAATGTGCCAATTCCAAATGTAGCAATAAAGCCTAGTACATTTAATAACCGCCAGGATTTAAACCATGCAATGGCGAAAACACCACAATTCAACAATAAGTAATATGAGAACAACTGTACATGACTGCCACTACCAGTAGAAGTCAATATAGGAGCAGCAAAACCACCAATCATGCCAATAATAGCCAAAGCCATTGAGTTTTCTACCACTGCCAATATTGCTGAAAACAACACAATACTAACCAGTAAAATCAACACAACATGAGGCGGTAACAATTGATGAATACGCATCGCTGCAAACAATGTGAGATAAAGAATACCAATGCCTCCACCTTCGAGGCTCAATGCAAAACCAGGACGTTTTTTGCGTAATTTCCAACCGAGAACCAACATAATAAAACTGGCCAAACTGACACCTATATAGCGGTATTCCACTGGCACAACCGTGCGTTCTGCAACATATTTCAACAAGAAAGCCACGCCAATAAACAGCAACAACATTCCTGTTCTAACCATCAAATTACCGCCAGTAAAATAGCCAACAACCCATGATTTTACTTTATTAAAACCAAGCTCTATAGCAGATGGTTCTGTGTTAATTACAGCTGCCTTTGATTTTGTACTGGTTTTTGGATTTAAAATCTCAGAGAAAGGAATGGTATGATCTGATTGTTTCTCTTCATTATAGTGTTCTGGAGACATTTTCTTGATTAGATCTCTGTCAGAATCTTGTGATTGACTGATTGTAGATTGATCATCTTCATTTGTTTCAGCTTGTGTAAGCATGACTGGTGAAGCATCTTCATGATTATCAGTTACTTTTGCAGTGGTGTTTTTCTCAGAGTCTTTTTGCAATGCCTGTTGTACAACTACTGGAGTTTCGACAACATTATCAGTAGCAGTAATTGTGTCAGTTTCAATATCAGGATATTTTTTGGTGGGTTCTATTTCAGGGTTATTAGCCAAGAAATCTGAGTCCTTAATCCGTTGCTGTTTTTTATCAACAATCTTTTCTAATTCATTGATTTTACGATTTAAATCTAATATATAGACCCAAATATAACCAATTATCCCTCCAAGGATATAACCATTGCCTTGGTGGCTCATTAGACCAACAATAATACCAGCAATGATTGCAAATATATATTTCATGTGTACTTCCCTTAACTGCTATGTCATTAACATTATAAGATGAATTAACAATTACTCAATCATTAATATTGAGAGTATTAGAATTTAACACTTGGGGTTAGAAAATCAATTTTCAATTTGCAATAACAAATCAAAATTCTAGATCAGTTTAAGGAAAGGAATTTAGCACTAAATATTTGTAGTTATTCATTAACATTATGAGCTGTATTATTTATACAGCTCATAATGAAATTTATAATTTCTAAGGCGTATAATAAGTTGCGGCACCTGGTCCTACTGGCATTCCAAATACAAATACCCAAAGATAGAATAATATCGTCCAGCCAACAAAGAAAATGATACTGTATGGCAACATGGTCGCAATAAGTGTTCCTATGCCTAAATTTTTCTGGTATTTAGAGGCAACAGCAAGTATCAAACCGAAGTAGCTCATCATAGGTGTGATAACATTAGTGACTGAGTCTCCAATTCGATAAGCGGCTTGAATGGTTTCTGGAGCAAACCCGATTAGCATTAACATGGGAACAAATATTGGAGCAGTCACTGCCCACTGTGCTGAGGCACTGCCTAAAGTTAAGTTAATCATACCACAAATCATAATAAAGAAAACAAAGACAGCCGGTCCATCAAGACCCAGTGTTTGAAGCAATACTGCACCTTTTACTGCCAATACAGTCCCTAAATTTGTCCACTTAAAGAAAGCAACAAACTGAGCGGCAAAAAACACCAACACAATATACATGCCCATCGAACTCATGCCTTTACTCATGGCATCAATGACGTCTTTGTCGTTTTTCATGGTTTTTGCAAATTTCCCGAACACAAACCCAGGTATGGCAAATGTAATAAAAATATAAACGACAATGCCTTTAAGAAACGGTGAGTTTTTGACACCACCAGTTTCTTGATTTCTTAAGACACCCCATTCAGGTACGATGGTTAATGCCAAAATTGCGGCAATGATTAAAAAGGTTATTCCTGCAGCTTTGAGCCCTCTTTTTTCATCAGCTGTCACTTCTTCAACTTTTTGATCTCCAAGTGTCCCATCCGAATCATTATCGCTATAAACACCTAAACGAGGTTCTACAATTTTTTCAGTAACAAATGTGCCCATCAGGACGATCAATAAAGTACTAACCATCATGAAATACCAGTTCACTTCTGCTCCAACCAGATATTCTGGATCTAACATTTGTGCTGCTTCTTGGGTAATACCAGAAAGCAAAGGATCAACCGTACCTATTAATAAGTTTGCGCTGTAGCCTGCAGAAACACCGGCAAATGCTGCAGCTAGCCCTGCAAGAGGATGCCGACCTAAAGAATGAAAAATTAATGCAGCCATTGGAATAAGTACCACATAGCCTAATTCTGATGCAGTATTAGAAACCACGCCTGCAAACACAATCATGACTGTAACCATGCGTTTTGAAGCACCAATCACAAGGTTTCTCATGACAGCAGAAAGCAACCCTGAATGTTCAGCAACTGAAACACCTAATAAGGCAACAAGAACAGTTCCTAATGGAGTAAATCCTGTAAAGTTTGTGACCAATCCTTGGACAATTCGTCGCAGTCCTTCACCAGAAAAAAGTGAAACAACTTCAATGATTCCATCCGCATCACGGCCTTTTGCCCCTTCTGGACGAGGATCAGCCACACTCATGCCAAAAAATTCAGCTATGCCACTGAATACGACAATAAAGACACAAAAAAGCGCGAACAAAGTGATGGGGTGTGGCAATAAATTACCTAACCATTCAACAACACCTAAGAATTTAGCAAACCACCCTTGTTGAGAAGTTTCGTTTTGATTTGTAGTTGAACTCATTTAGTCTCCAAAATGCAAAATCAACTATTCTTATATAATTTTGACATAATTTCAATGAGAATCGTACTGAATGAGAATGATTTGTATTTAAGATTGAAATATCTTAAATACTTTTACATTGGATCTGGCCAAATAATCAAATTAGGGTCTGGCCAATGAAATGGATTGTATAAAAAATTATTATCAGTAATCCAATCTTGGCAAAAAGCGATATTTTCTGGTTGATTATGTAAGTTATAATAACTATTACAGACTTCTGTTTCAATTATGTTGCGGCATTGACTCATGGTTGGTGCAACAAAATTGGCATCATAATCACTAACACTTTGCCATGCAATTTGTAACAAGGCAATGCCTGTATCTGTGGCAATTTCAGCAGGAATGATGATGCCTTCAGGTGAGTTCTTAACCAAGCTTGCATAACTGACAGCTGCCATATAAAAAATCGCTTCGTTATTCAAATGAACATTGTCATTGAATAATAAGTCCATTTTCTCTGCATCAGTACCACTAAAACCAGGAACCTCATCATTTAAAATACGTTCAACAAGTTCTGCCAATGCCAATGCAGCTGGTATATTTGCAATGGCCCTAGGTTTGTTTTCACTTTCCAATGTTAAATTGACTTTTTCAGCCACGCATTCATAGACTTTAACTTCCAGGCCTTGATGATCAACCCATTGTTGAATATTGGCAAAATCCATATACCACCATGAATGATACAAATAGGTTTTACCAGCTGGATTACCAGTCAATAAACGGTTATGGTAATGGTGTAACAAGCTATTGGTATATTCGTACTGGATTGTTCCAAGTATGTCATGTCGTTCGGTAATAATAAATGAATCATACAACTCTCCTGGCCCAATTGTTGCTGGATTAGCCAATTCATTAATAACATTCATATCAAATGTATCGCGATTCTTACCCCTCAAATAACCATCCCATATATTTGTATCTGGCAAAGTATCACCGCTGGTTCTTACCCGTATTGGAGATCCAATACCGTTTTGCTGATTCCAGTTATAATCGACTCCTTTGTTTTCTGCAATATACTGCAAATAGTCTGCATAAGGATTATCCATTAAACTGTGTCCTGACAAGAACACCCTCTTGGCTGCTTGTTCAAAATCAGATTTAAATATTAGGTCTGGCATTCCACCAGCAAAACACTTAAAACTAGCCATGCAAATTATTAATACTATTTTCATATTTAAATTATATCGGCCCATCACTCTCAAAACCATCTGTAAATATAATTTCCTCTTCAAATTTTAATTTAAACAACTCTGTACCATGTATACCATCATTTGCAATGAAATATAATTCTTCATTGTATTCTATCATTTGTGTGTTATTTATACTGCTGCCATTGCCTGTATTGATATCTGCAACCATACTTGTTCCTGATTCAGTGCCATCTGTTTTCCACATTTCAAAGCCAAACCCTTGTTTTAAAGCTGTAAAGTATAACCAACCATCGTGTGTTTTCATAAAATTTGGGTAACTGTGAAGGCTATCTGTATTAATATCTTTAAGCATATAAGTGCCAATAGTCGTCCCATCTGTTCTCCATAATTCACACCCCATTGAATCATCTGCAAATGGAAAATATAAAATACCATCTAGTACCATTGATGAATAACTAATACAGCCTGCTTCACTAAAAAATTCACGGCTGGTTAATTGTGTTGGACCTGTATCAAAAGATGATATTTTGAATAGCTGATCAGGAGGAGCGGCTCCATCAGCAAAAAAGTAGATTGAATCATTATAAACATTGAGGTATTGCGGGGATGAATATGGGGCTGTTAAATCATCCAGTTCATGCGTACCCATTTCAGTAGCATCAGTCTTCCATAATTTAACGCCATTATCTCCAAATGCAGGAAAATAGTATTCATTGTTCAATAAAGATTGATTGGTGCCAGACACATCTGAAATACCGCCAACTGGACCAGAATTAAATTCAACTAGTAAATCGGTACTTGCTGTGGTCGCATCTGTTGAGTAAAGCTCTCTGCCTTGGTTTGTTTCAGTAGCAGAAAATAGCAATTCAGAGTTTACTGTCCCTATCATACGAGGTGTTGGACCAGAACTGTCAGTTACGAACGTACCGAATTCAACGGTACCTAAACTGGTCAAATCACTGCGGTATAAATTCGCCGGGTTTCCACTAATTGAGTAATCCACTCCTGAAAAAACCAAAACCTCCTCACCCAGCATACTGCTTGTATATGGGACTCCACCCAATAAATTGAATTGGTTTTTTATCATAATAGCATTATCTATGCCACCAGCGGTTGACCACCATGCCCTATTTGAGAATGTATTAAAGTACAGCTGATTATTAAATACACCTAACCCAGTTGCAAAATCATTACCGATTGAGCCTGTACCTTCAGCAATAACTGTGCCAATTTCTGTTCCATCAGTTTTCCATAAACCATGTGTCAAAGCTGTAGCAAAATACAACTCATCATTAAAGATGGTTAAAAACTGTGGTAAGCTTGAATCACCATTGGGCACAATGTCCTTTACCAATTCTGGGGTTTGAGCATTTGATTGGCTAATAGTTATTAGCAATATTATAAAATATTTGTATTTGTAGTTTATCATTAATCCAATTTTTGATTACTTAAACTATCTATACGTACAAATTCACTGATTCATGACATGAAAATTTAAAAATTATGCATGTTTTGGATTAATTCTTTGTCTTTATTCAAATCCGTTTTTAAATATCATGTCTAAAAATAGACTTGCACCCATTTCAAATGCACCTTGATCAAAATTACCTTCATCATCTGGTCGTGTATTACCATCAATATCAATAGTTGCGCCAAATGCACAACTATCAAGACTTGGTGATGTTTGTGACAAACGGTAATCACCTCTACTTGTCGTGACAAATTGTGGGTCACCAAGGTTGGGGCCAAATGATTGACCTCCTGATTCTGCCATTTCGGAATTGTTACATAAACCAATAAATGGGACATTATTTGGGACCAGAGGGCCAGAATTATTTTGCTGTATTATGCTGTTTTGCACAATAACCGAAGTGTTGTTTGAACTTGCTCGAAATGACCTAACTGTGTTATTCGCAATGGTTGTTGAAAGAAGGTTTAGCACTATATTGCCACTTGTAAAGATAATTGACTTATTTATATCTGACAAACCATCATTCTCAACCAACAATAGGTTCTCCATATTCACATTTGTATCCAATGGATTTGATAAATCAATGTGTACTGCAGCACCTCTTACACCAGAGTTAGGTAATGAATTATTTCCATTCAAAGCTATACCACTTAGAACTACTCCTTGTTCATTAATTGATCCAACAACCATTAGTCCTGCACCAAAGTATGCGCTATTGTTTGATATTTCACTGCAGTATTCATTGACGCCTAACAATGATGGTAAACACTCCCCGGATAAATTTCCATGTTTTGACTTAATCAATAAAGAATTATTAGTGGTCCCATCATAAAATATTCCACCTCCAATATCGTCACTCATGTTTTGGTTTATTTTGGAGTTAATAATTTCTAAATTAGAATCCATGGCTTTAATTCCCCCTCCTCCAAGGCCTCCAGGAGCAATAATAATAATTCCAACGGCTTCATTTAAACTAATCAATGAGTTGTTGACAATTAACTCACTTTCTTCAGCATATATTCCACCACCTTCAAGGATCGCATTATTTTCAGAGATATTTGAATCATCGATAATAAGATTGCTATCAAATAAATTAATCGCACCACCATCTAATCCCGAAAAGTTGTTATTTAATTCTGATCCAATAATTTGAGCGCTGAAAATTTCGTTAAAATACAATGCACCTCCACCTCTTCCAAAATCTGAACTGGGCACTGAATTATTTGTAAACTGTGAATTTATAATACGCACACTGTTTTGAATATTGTCTAAATCAAAAAGAGACATTGCTCCGCCATTTTCGCCTGCATTATTACTTGAAATAGTAGACGAATCAATTAATATGGTGCCTCCTTCTTGATTAATTCCTCCACCTGATGATGAATTTGTATTGGTGACATTATTTCCAGAAATCGTTGAATTTTTAAGTTCGACAGCGGTTCCTGAATCACTAAATATTGCAAGACCACCACCACTAGTTTCTGCTGTATTATTTGTAATTTGAGATGAGTTCACAATGGATAGACTTTGACAATTAACACATCTAATTCCTCCTCCACTAAAACTGGCCGTATTGAATCTAATTAAACTGCTATTAATTGACAATGGTGTAAATGTTATGATACCTCCTCCTGATGAAGAAGAATTATTAATGATATCGCTGCCATTAATAATACTCAACATTGTATTGCCACCACCATTAAAAATTCCACCACCACTGGTCCCAGATATATTAGATACTATGGTAGTTGAATCAATAATCACCTCTCCCTTGCTACCTATTAAAAATATGCCTCCGCCTCCTGTACCAGAGAATATTCCATTAGTCTCATTGCCATTAATAGTGGCATCAATAATACTGATATCACTTGAATTCGAGTAAATACCACCACCACTGTTTTCGGCCGTATTGTCATTGACTGTGGTATTGGTTATTGTCATTGCTGACCAAACAGCATAAATCCCACCTCCAAAATTGTCAGCTTGATTGTTTTGTATATGACTTTCAAAGTTGTTAATCTCAATAATAGAATTTTCAGCATAAATACCACCACCATTATTGGAAGCTGAATTACCTTGGTTTAAGCCCATTAAACCAATTGAACCTTCGGTTATTGTAAAAGTAGAATCATAAAGAGCCACACCGCCGCCATCACCAGTCACAACTATTCCATCATAAATAGTTGATCCATTGGTCAACAAGAGACTACTTTCAAATGCAATGTAAACATTGCCACCTGAAGTTAAAGCTGATCCACTAAATATATTAGAATTGTCAATAATTACTTTACTACCATCAAGAATAGCCATAATGCCACCATTAATTGCAGAGGCATTCGTCATGTTAATGTTGATAAATGTCACCTTTGAAGCATTGGTTATTTTCACCAATCCACCAGTGGCATCAAATGTTTGTCCAAGCCCATCAATAGTCACAGTGGCATTGTTGCCAATTTCACACCCAGATGCGCCTCTACTGGCTATAAGTCTAAGGTTCATTGAAATTTCGCCCAGTAACTCAGAATAAGTACCACCTCTAATATTGACTACATCATTGGGTTGTGCTGCCTGAATCGCATCAGCAATTGTGTTAAAACTACATGCTCCTCCATTCAAGCTTGCTATTGGCTGGCCAAGATTTGAGTTTGCTGAACTTGCATTGATAGAAATAATAATACAAATAGATAGGACTGTACAAATATAATAATTAAATTTCATTTTTAAGTGTTATTATGGAGTTAACTATATACTCGAACAATCCAATAAAATGTTTCATTAATTGTAAAATTATTTAATCGAATCCATTTTTAAAGAATAAATCAGATAATCATTCTTCCATTACTATTATTTATTAACATTCCTACACATAAAAAAAATGCCCATTAAATTTAATTAATGGGCATTTTTGAAAATATCTTAACTAAGCGAAACTTATTTTGAAACAACCACCATGGCAGGACGAATAAGACGGCCATTTAATAAATAGCCTTTTTGAAACACATCCACAATGGTGTTTGGTTCTAATTCTGGATTAGGAACTTGAGTCATGGCTTCGTGAAATTCTGGGTTGAATTTCTCGCCTTCCGGGTTAAGTACTTCAATGCCATTGTCTTTCAATACTTTCAATAGGACGTTTTGGGTCATGATTGTCCCTTCAACCATTTGTTCAACCGTCATGGTAATGCCATCTTTTGCGTTGGCTTCTAACTCTTTGTCCATGCTATCTGCTACAGGAATAAGAGATTTGGCAAATTTATCTAATGCAAATTTACGTAAGTTATCCAATTCACGGGCATTGCGTTTTTTGACATTATCTGCTTCTGCACGCATACGAATAATTTCTTCTTTTAACTGAGAAATTTCATCGTGTAATTTGTCTTGCTTTTCTGCAATTTCAACTTCTAACTCTTCAATGTTTTCTTCTGTTTCTTCAATCTCTTCCATGATATCTTCTACAGCTTGATCTAAATCTTGATCAATTTCTACATCTTTTTTTTCGGTTTCTTCATTCATCTTGTTCATTCTCATTAATATAGATACAATAACAAACCGTAATATGATGTTTGATATCGAAATTTCAATATGATTAAGTCACTTTTTATAAAAAATTATGTATTAATAGAACAATTGGACATAGATTTTGCCAATGGCTTTCATGCTTTCACAGGTGAAACAGGCGCTGGTAAGTCTATTATTGTTGGTGCTTTGTCTTTAATATTGGGTAACCGTGCCGATTATTCAGTGATCCGAGACAAGAATAAAAAATGTGAGATCAGCGCCCTATTCGATATCAGTAAAAATAAATCCGCCCAACAATGGTTGCATGAACAAGACATTGAACACAATGATGAAATCGAGTGCCGCCGTGTTATCACATCTGATGGGCGATCTAAATCCTGGTTAAACACACGCCCTTGTAACAATGCCAGTTTAAAGCAATTAGGCAGTTTAATGGTTCAAATCCATGGACAACACGATCAAATAAAACTAAACAACAGTAAGTACCAACTGGCAGTGATCGATGAAACAGGGCAATACCAAACAGTACTAAATGATGTGGCAGATTTATCTGATCAGTGGCAAAAAAATAACACAGCCTTAAATCAAATTGAACTGGCTGGTGCACTCAATGAATCAGAAAGCCAATTATTAAGATACCAGTACGAAGAGTTAAAAGAATTAGATTTGGGTGAATCTGAAATTGATGGATTGCACAACAACCAAAAATCACTCACCCATGCGGTTGATACCATTGCCAATATCGATCAATCAATGGCTATGTTATCTGGTGATAGCAATGTGACTGAGAATGTCGCACAAATTTCACAAACCTTGTCCCTGATTCAAGGCATTGATTTATCTGAAGTAATGGCCATGTTAGATGAGGTGAGTATCAATCTGAATGAAATAGAAGCGCAATTGCAAACAAAACATGAAAGCATAGAAATTAACCCAGAAAAACTCAACGAAATTGAATACCGTTTAGACCAAATATACACCACAGCACGCAAACACAATGTGGTGGCAGAAAACCTCTACCAACACCAATTAGAATTGGGTGAAAAACTAGAATTAAACGATTCACAAAAGCAACAACGCATTCAACTATTGGCTGAAAAAGATAAAATTGAGACCCAATATCAAATAAAAGCCAAGTCCTTATCCCAAGCAAGACAAACAACTGCCAAACAATTCCAACAACAAGTCACGAAAATAATACAACAATTGGGTTTAGGTAAAGCCCAATTTTTGGTCAAAATCCAACACAATCCAGAAACTTCAATAAGTCAATTGGGTCAAGATGTTTGTGATTTTGAAGTCATTATGAACTTGGGCCAATCTGCACAAAAAATGTCAGCAACGGCCTCAGGTGGAGAATTGTCACGTATTGCATTGGCCATTGAAATTTGTAAAAACCAAGATATACAATCCAGTAGCTTTGTGTTTGATGAAGTCGACGCCGGAATTGGTGGTGCAGTGGCTGAAACTGTAGGTAAGTTGATGCGTAAACTCAGTGACTCACAGCAAGTATTTGCTGTAACACACTTACCACATGTGGCAGGTTTATCGCACCAACACTATCTTGTTAGTAAAAAAGAAGTCAATGGCCTCACAGAGAGCTCTGTTGAACTTCTTAATCAGGAACAACGCATTAAAGAATTGGCCAGAATGTCAGGCGGATCAACCATAACCGAAACAACCTTACAACAAGCCAAAGCTTTTATGAATGTGAATTGAAATTTTTTTTTACAAAAAAAACTTAAAAAGAATAATACAAAAATAACAGTTTTAATTTGTCCTATCTAAATACCAATATTGTATATGTTAATACATTATAAATTTAGAGTATTAAGATGAAATTCACATTATTAATTATATTAATATTTACCCAAACAAGCCATGCACAAATCAATCTTGAAGATGGATTACTGGCCCATTATCCATTTAATGGCAATGCCGATGACAACAGTGGCAATAATAATCATGGATCTGGAAGTAATGTTTCATTAACAACTGATCGTTTTGAAAATCCAGACAGCGCATTTGAATTTAATGGCACCAATAGCGTGATATCAGTACCTAATTCAGGCAGTTTGAGTTCACCAACCACTGAATTAACTCTAGTGGCATGGATAAATGCTCCTAGCTGGAGTTTAGTAGGCAGTACGACATGGGCACCAGTATTGATGAAATCCAATGTATCCACGAATGCTTTTCAATACCGAATGAGTGTTGGCAGTAATGGCATGGGAACTGCCATAAATAATTGGAACAACAGTGCAGGAAGCTCAGCTCCCATCTCATTTAACCAATGGTATTTGTTAGTCACTACGTTTAAAGATGATACATTAAATGGCTATTTAAATGGGCTGCTGATTGATTCAAAACCTTTAACAGGACCAATAAACTTAGATACTCGGCCATTAGAAATTGGGCATGATGTTCCAGGGGCAATTGAAGTTTTCAATGGTAAAATTGATGATGTGAGGATTTATAACCGCGCCTTAAATAAACATGAAATTTGGGAATTATTTAACCCCAATGACATAATTTTTGCTGATGAATTTGAATAGATAGCTAGTCACAGCAAGCTTATTTCTTAAAACCCAATCAGAGAATTTATTATTTATTCACTTTTATCTTTCATTATCGACATCAACTTTTTCGATTCTTCCAATTGATCTGTTGTTAATTTAACATTTGAAATGTAGTCCTCAACAGATTGCCCACAGGCTTGTGAGGCCAAATTATTGTCATAACCAGTTTTATAACTTTCTTCATATCCCAAGCAAGCATTGACCATGTAATCAGAATAGTCAGTGCAAGGATAATTCATCTGACACGCCTGTAATTGTGTTGCTGATAACGTGATTAACCTATGAGCTGTCTCTTATACACATCTCCGAGCCCACGAGACAGGCAGAAATCTCG